>CAYSKY010000012.1:9631-20221 GCA_964431425.1 uncultured Burkholderiales bacterium | reverse complement strand
GAGGAAAAGGTGCGGGTTGAAAAGGCCAACCAGGCGCTCGAAGTCGAGGCTACGGAGCGCCGGAAGGCGGAGCGAGCGGAACTGCTCGCACTGCAGCGCCTGCGGCTGCATCTGGAGCGCACGCCGCTGGGAGTCATCGAATGGGATACGGACTTCCGCATCGCCACGTGGAACCCATCGGCAGAAGCAATCTTCGGCTACGCGGCCGCAGAGGCCATCGGCGAATCCGGTTACATGCTGGTGCAGGGTGCGCAGGAGACAGAGCGCATGGCGAGCATGTGGATGGAATTGCAGCAATCACGCAGTTCCACCCGCGTGACCCTGGCCAACAAAACCAACCGCGGCGAAATCATCCATACCGAGTGGTACAACACCCCGCTGGTAGACAACGAACAAAAAATCATCGGAGTGGCTTCGCTGGTGCAGGACATCACCGAGCGCCTCAACACCGAGCGGACCATTCATTACATGGCCCATCATGACGCACTGACCGGCCTCCCGAATCGCCGCTTGATGCAGGACCGGCTCAACCAGGCCATCCTGCAGGCACGAAGGCAGCAAAAACACGTGGCACTGATGTTCCTCGATCTTGACCGCTTCAAACTGGTCAATGACACGCTGGGCCACGAGACAGGCGACTACGTATTGCGCGACATCGCCAAGCGACTTTCCAAGGTGGTGCGAGAGGGCGACACCGTTTCCCGCGAGGGGGGCGATGAGTTCATCATTGTGCTGCCGGATCTCGACAAACCGGAATCGGCACAACTGGTCGCCAACAAGATCCTCAACGAGCTTGCACAGCCGATCGAGGTATCCGGCCACGAACTGACCGTTACCGCCTCCATCGGCATATCGCACTACCCGAACGACGCCACAGACATCCAGCACCTGCTGAAGCACGCCGATTCGGCCATGTATCAGGCCAAGGATGCGGGTCGCAACACGGCCCGGTTCTTCACCAGCGACCTGAACTTCCTGCTGTCCAAGCGCCTGGAAGTGGAGTCTCGCCTGCGCCGGGGTATTGAGCGCAGCGAGTTTTTCCTGCGCTACCAGCCGCAGGTTGATGTCGCCAGCGGCCGCATTGTCGGCGCTGAAGCGCTCATTCGCTGGAATGATCCGGGCCAGGGCGAGATATTCCCCAAGGACTTCATATCAGTTGCGGAAGAACTGGGGCTGATCGTGCCGCTGGGAGAATGGGTGTTCCGCACGGCATGCCAGCAGGTGCGGGCCTGGAACCAGGAGGGATACTCCAATCTCACCATTTCGGTGAACCTGTCACCGCGCCAGTTTGTGTCCCGCAAACTGCTGCCGTCGATGAAATCGGCACTGCTTGAAACCGGCATCGATCCGTCGCGCATCGACCTCGAAATCACCGAGACAGTTGCAATGCGCAATCTGGAGCAATCGATCGAGATTCTGTCGGAGCTCCGGCGCATTGGCGCCACCGTCTCCATCGACGATTTTGGTGTCGGCTATTCCTCGCTGGGCCAGTTGAAGCGCCTGCCCGCGCAATCGCTGAAAATCGATCGTACGTTCATCTCGCAAATCCCCGAGGACGCCAACAGCTGCTCCATCACCGAAGCCATCATCGCCATGGGCAAACGCCTGCACCTGCGGGTGATTGCGGAGGGCGTCGAGACGCAGCCACAGCTGGATTTCCTGCGTGCCAACGGCTGCGACACCTATCAGGGCTACCTGTTCGCCAAGCCACTGACGATTTCGGAAATGTCTGCGCTTCTCAAGTCGCAGCGGGAAGCTGCCTGAGACCTGACTGCAGCGCCGTCAGGCGCGCGCCAGAGGTGGATTCTTGGCGAAGTAGCGCTTGATGCCGTCGGCGATGGCGTTAGCCATTTTTTCCTGGTAACGCGCGTCCCGCAGTTTGCGCTCTTCTTCCGGGTTGGATATGAAGGCGGTCTCGACCAGGATCGACGGGATATCCGGCGCTTTCAGTACCGCGAAACCCGCCTGCTCGACCGCCGGCTTGTGCAGGCGGTTCACTTCCCCCAGTTCGGCGAGCACCAGCTTGCCCAACTTGAGGCTGTCGTTGATTTGCGCAGTCTGGGACAGATCAAGCAGTGTGCGCGCCAGGAATCCGTCTTTGCCGGCCAGATTGACGCCACCAATCAGGTCGGCGTCGTTCTCCTTGTTTGCAAGCCACTTTGCCGCCAGCGAAGTCGCTCCGCGTTCGGACAAAGCGAATACTGACGACCCATGCGCCTGGGGCGTGACAAAAGCATCGGCGTGCACGCTGACAAACAGGTCCGCCCTCAGTTTGCGGGCACGCTGCACACGCTGATGCAACGGCACAAAAAAATCTGCATCACGCGTCAGCGCAACGCGGTAGTTTGAGCCCTCGTCAAACTTATCCTTGAGTTTGCGCGCAATGGTGAGCACCACATCTTTTTCGCGAGTGCCGCGCTTTCCGACGGCGCCGGGATCCTCGCCACCGTGCCCGGGATCCAGGACCACGACGATCGGGCGATTGGTTTTTCGCGAGGTAATGACCGTGGGCGCCGAGCCCGCCTTACCCGCCGGCGCAGCGGCCTCTTTGCCCGCTACCGCGGCTGCAGCATTATTCTCATCCCGAGCAGGGGCGGCAACGCCCGACTTGCCCTCGGTACCTGCAGTTTTCACAGGGGTACCAGCGGCAGAACTCTTTTCATCGGCTGTGGGGGGGTTGTCGGCAGCCAGCGTGCTTGGGCGATCCTTGCTGAACGCCGCGATGTCGTCGTTGAGTAGCGCCTGCATCGGATCCACTGGCCGGGCCGGATAAATGTCCAGCATCAGGCGGTGCCCGAACTCACCTGCGGGCGGTACGGCGAACACCTGCGGCTTCACTTCCGTCTTGAGATCCAACACCACCCGGATGACGTTCGCCCGATTGATACCCACGCGTACTGTCTGGATGTAAGGGTCGTTACCGCCGATCTTGGCCGCGAGGTCTTTGAGCGCAGCGCCCAGCTCGACGTTTTCCAAGTCGATGACCAGCCGCTCCGGATCCTTCACAAAAAAGTGCTGGTACTTGAGGGCGGCAGGCGACTCAAACGTCACCCGTGTGTATTCGCTTGCCGGCCAGACACGGGTTGAAGACACACGTGTTGCTGCGTAGGCGTTGCCGGCGAGCAGCGGAGACAGCAGCAGCGGCGCTGTCAGCAAGGTACGTCGCGCCCGGTCCGGCTGCGGGACAACTGGCGAAGCGCCCTCAATATCCCCAGAGCGCGCTATGTCGTTGGTTGGTTCAAACGTAGTTGTTCCAGCATGCGCTTCCCGCGCGGCGTCCCAGCGTTGATCGAGGCGCGGCGTGCCTGCGTCGGTGTCACTTCGAGCAGGATTTTCAGGTCCGCCTTCGGCAGCAGTTCGCCCGCCTTCTCCGGCCACTCGACCAGACAGACATTGGTCTCGTTGAAGAGATCGCGAAAACCGGCGTCGTTCCATTCCTCAGGATCGTTGAAACGATAAAAATCAAAGTGATACAAGTGTAACTTAGAAATTACGTAAAGTTCAACCAGCGTGTAGGTCGGGCTTTTGACGCGGCCGTCATATCCCAATGAATGTACCAATCCGCGTGAGAAGGTGGTCTTGCCTGCACCCAGCCCACCGGAAAGGTGAATACCCACTCCGGGATCAATGAGGCCGCCGACTTGGGCGCCCAGCGCCAGTGTGGCCGCTTCGTCCGGAAGGTTCGCTGTCCATTCGGACGAGGCCGCGTCAATGTCAGATTTGTTCACGGGGCGCATCAGTTTGTGGGTTGGCTGCGCAAACAACGGCGTCGCCTAGAATGCGGTCATGGCCG
This sequence comes from uncultured Burkholderiales bacterium, assembly GCA_964431425.1. Taxonomy (GTDB): domain Bacteria; phylum Pseudomonadota; class Gammaproteobacteria; order Burkholderiales; family Usitatibacteraceae; genus UKL13-2. Next base: position 16,428 of record CAYSKY010000012.1, on the reverse strand, counting down.
ATACCCCGCAACTCAGCACACTCGCCCGCGACATCAAGACCTGGGGTCGCGAACTGGGCTTCCAGGAGGTGGGGATTGCCGACACGGCCCTCACCACCGAGGAGGGTTGGCTTCGGCAATGGCTGGAGAAGGGCTTTCATGGCGAGATGGATTATATGGCGCGCCATGGCACGGCCCGCTCCCGGCCGCAGGAACTGGTGCCGGGAACACTGAGAGTCATTTCGGTCCGGCTCAACTACCTACCCGAAAATGCGCGCGATAGTTGGGAAACGCTCGGCGATCTGGAAGCGGGCTTCATTTCGCGTTACGCGCTTGGCCGCGATTATCACAAGGTCATGCGGGGCAGGCTCCAGCAGTTGGCGAGCCAGATCGAGAACGCGCTGCCGCCGGAACTGGCGGATTTTCGCTACCGGGTATTCGCGGATTCAGCACCCGTCATGGAAGTCGCGCTGGCCCGCAAGGCAGGATTGGGGTGGCGGGGAAAGCACACGCTGCTGCTGACCCGCGACGCCGGTTCGCTGTTTTTTCTGGGTGAGATCTATACCAACCTGCCGTTGCCCACAGACGAGGCGGTCAGTGACCATTGCGGCTCCTGCACGAAATGCCTGAACGCCTGCCCGACCGGTGCCATCGTTGCCCCTTACAGCGTCGATGCACGCCGCTGCATTTCCTACCTCACCATTGAACTGCATGGCGCTATTCCGACGGAGTTGCGACCGAAAATGGGTAACCGCATTTACGGATGCGATGACTGCCAGCTGGTTTGCCCCTGGAACAAATATGCGGTATCCACCGACGCTGGCGATTTTGAAATTCGTAACGGGCTGGACCATGTGCGCCTGGTGGAACTCTTCGCCTGGACCGAGGACGAATTCAACCGCCGCCTGGAAGGCTCTGCCATCCGGCGGATTGGTCATGAACGGTGGTTGCGCAACATCGCTGTTGCTTTGGGCAACGCGCTATCCGCCATTGCGCTGGAGCCGGCGGCACGCCATGAAATCGTGCAGGCATTGCAGGCGCGACAGGAAACGGCAACCGCGCTGGTGCGCGAGCACATCGACTGGGCCATGGCCCATGCCTAGGCGCGCGAACGGCGCAACCTAAACAAACGGCTTTTTCCGGTCGCGGTAACGCTTCTCGGGCTTGGCGCTGACCAGTGCGGCCGTCAGCGCAGCGTGCAGTTCATACAAATCGGAATTGAAGCCTGCCTCCTCCGCTCCCTTGGCAAAGCCCAACGCGATCGCATTGCCTGCCAGGCGAAGGTTGTCGTGTTCGAGCGGACCGGACAACGGTGCCGCGGGGTCCTGTGCAGCAGCCTGGCACGTTGCCACCGATACGGAGTAATACTTGCGGCAGGCTGCCGGGCGTGCCTCGTAGACTGTGCATACGCCGTTCTCAAGGAGCGCACAGGCGATACCGGCGCGCACGTGCTGTTCACGTGTCAACGGCGCGATACGACGCATGTTGTCCGACAATCCGCGCATGATCTGCGCCCGGCGTGGCGCGTCAACCTTGTTCTGAACGAACTGCGCGAGCACAAACGCTTCGTACGCCCTCACCTCGACGCGCTGGCTGCAGCAATGCGCGCAGCCAGCCGTGCAAGCCACAGGAACCGACTCGCCGGCAATGACCTGCTGCTGCAATTCGGCGATGCGCCCGTACATCCTGACGGTGAGCGTGCGCAATGCCGTCGCATCCCCGGCGTTTGGTATGCGCGTGCGGGCGTCTTCGCGTTCACGATCAAATGCCTGCTGGATGTAGCCGGGAACTGTCTCACTCATCCCGCCATTTTGCCACCGCGACAGGTGCCGCGCGGGTCGCCGGATGAACCATGCGGGTAGTACGCACGGACCGCAGCTGCGTTGCAGCGAACTCAACTGCCCGTCGGCACCGCTTTCTATGTTGGCGCTGCGGGAGTGCGCACCGTCCTCATCGGCGTATTCATCCAGAGCACCGTAACGCCCTTCGCGCGCGCCCAACTCTCCACCAGATCAATTTTTTGCTGATCGACGACCACGCGTTCTTGCAGGTCAGGCGGGGCGGTGGCGCACCCTGCGAGCAGGACGGCGGCGGCAATAACAGGAAGCATGGCTTTTTTCATGGCTGGCTCCTTTGGTCTGGCTGCGAACGCGACGGTTCGCATCCATAAATTACGCCTCCTGGGGCAGCAAAACAAGTAGCGAACCAGCCAAAAAAGGGGCCTGAGACAAACTGGCAAGGGATGGTGCAATCTGTTGCAGGCAGGCGCCCCCCAAGACGCAAAAAGGGCGGGATGGCCCGCCCTTTTTGCAGAATGCAATCGCGCCTGCTAACGCTGCCATCAACGCAAGTTCAGGAACGCAGCATCAGCGCATTCATTCGTTTGACAAACTCCGCAGGATTCTCGAGTTGACCGCCCTCGGCGAGAACCGACTGTTCAAACAGCAGGCTGGACCAGTCCGCAAAATCAGCTTCATTCGCATCCTTGATCCGGGCAATCACGGCGTGCGCGGGATTGATTTCGAGGATAGGCTTGCTGGCGGTGATTTTCTGTCCGGCCGCCTTGAGCATGCGCTCGAGATTACCCGAGAGCTCATTCTCGTCGACCACCAGGCAGGCCGGTGAATCAACCAGACGATGGGTGACGCGAACCTCTTTCACTTTGTCGCCCAGCGAGGTTTTGATCCGCTCGATCAGCGGCTTCAATTCCTCGGCGGTCTTTTCCTGCTCTTTCTTCTCCGCTTCGTCTTCGAAGGCCCCGAGGTCGAGATCGCCCTTGGCGACCGACTGCAACTTCTTCCCGTCGAATTCGTCGACCTGTCCCAGCCACCACTCATCCACGGGCTCGGTGAACATCAGCACCTCAATGCCCTTTTTCTTGAACACTTCCAGATGGGGACTGTTGCGGGCAGCGGAAACACTGTCGGCCGTGACATAGTAGATCTTCTCCTGCCCGTGCTTCATACGTGCCACGTAGTCCGCCAGCGCCACCTCCTGATTGTCATCCCCGCTATGCGTGGATGAGGCGCGAATGAGTTTCAGAAGGCGCTCGCGATTGGCCAAGTCCTCGCCCAGCCCTTCCTTGAACACGCGACCGTAATTGGTCCAGAAGCTTGCAAACTTCTCCTTCTGGTTTTCCGCAAGGTCCTCCAGCAGACCCAGCACCTTCTTCACACAGCCATTCTTGATGGCCTCCACATCCTTGGACTCCTGGAGGATCTCGCGTGACACATTGAGCGGAAGGTTGTTGGAGTCGATCACGCCCTTGACGAAGCGCAGATAGCGCGGCAACAGGTGTTCGGCATCATCCATGATGAACACGCGCCGCACATAGAGTTTCACGCCATGCTTGGACTCGCGGTCAAACATGTCAAATGGCGCCTTGCCCGGCAGGTAGAGCAGTTCGGTGTACTCATGCTTGCCTTCCACCCGCGCGTGTGACCAGGCCAGTGGCTTCTCCCAGTCGTGGGAGACGTGCTTGTAGAACTCTTCATATTCCTCATCCGTGATGTCGCTCTTGGGACGCGCCCACAGCGCACTGGCCTTGTTGACGGTTTCCTCTTCCGTGGTCTCCACCTGCTCCTGCTTGTCCTTGTCCCACTCCGTCTTCTTCATGACGATGGGCATCTGGATATGGTCCGAGTACTTGCGCACGATGGTCTTGAGGCGCCAGTCGTCCAGGAACTCCTTGGCGTCTTCCTTCAAGTGCAGCGTCACTTCGGTTCCGCGGGCCGCCTTGTCGAGCGGCGACAGCGTGAATTCACCGTCGCCCGCACTGGTCCAAAGCACGCCGTCACCGGAACCGCCACCCGCCACGCGGGTGCGCAGCTCAACCTTGTCGGCAACGATGAACGCGGAATAGAAACCGACGCCAAACTGGCCGATGAGATTTGCATCCTTCTGCTGGTCACCGGTCAACCGGGAAAAGAACTCCTTGGTACCGGACTTAGCGATGGTGCCGATGTTGGCAATCACCTCATCCCGGGTCATGCCGATGCCGTTATCGGCAATGGTCAGGGTGCCCGCCTCCTTGTCGACGGAGATGCGGATCTTCAGGTCGGTATCGTTCTCATTCAGCGCCGGCTTGCCTAGCGCTTCAAATCGCAACTTGTCGATGGCATCCGATGCATTGCTGACCAACTCCCGCAAAAAAATCTCACGGTTGGAATACAGCGAATGAATCATCAGGTGCAACAGTTGTTTAACCTCGGTCTGGAATGCCAGGGTTTGCGATTGGCCATCGCCGGTCTTGGTGGCTTGTTCTGTTGTCGACATCGTTGACTCCATGATTTCAGGTACTTGCGAGTTGCGGACTTGCGAAATGATTTATGCAGGCCATGGTTTTTGTCGTGGCCCGGAACTTATTTGCGACCAACCACTCAATATTCAAGATGTCTCCTTTGATTGAGTGAGTAGTACGTTAGGGTCGCTGCGGCGACCCTTTTCTTTTGCCGGGAAAAGCGCCCCGCTGTATCCACCGCTCGGCAGCGACCAAAATGCAAAAGTCAAGCACTGGCGCGCCTCTCCGGGCAAAAATGCCCGGAAAACCAATAGGGACGGGCAGTTTACTTCCTGGCCGCCTCCCGGATGGCCCCGAGCGTGGTATTCGGCGTAATGGCTTCAGGGTCGATACGAATTTCGATGAGCGCCGGCCGGCCGGCCGCCTGCGCCCGCGCAAAGGCAGGCGCAAAGTCTGCCGTCCGCTCAACCACTTCCCCGTGGGCGCCGAACGCCTTCGCATAAGCGGCAAAATCCGGAGTCACCAGCGTCGTACCGTGCACATTGCCCGGGTATTCGCGCTCCTGATGCATCCGGATGGTGCCGTACATGCCGTTGTTCACCACAATGAAAATGACCGGCAGGGCATACTGCATCGCCGTGGCCAGCTCCTGCCCGGTCATCAGGAAGCAGCCGTCACCGGCAAAGCACACCACGGTTCGCTGCGGGTGGACCGCCTTGGCGCTGATGGCGGCGGGCACACCGTAGCCCATCGCCCCGGATGTCGGTGCCAATTGGGTGCGGAACGACCGGTAACGGTGAAAACGGTGCACCCAAACCGAGTAATTGCCGGCGCCGTTGGTGACGATCGCGTCGCGAGGCAACACGTCCTGCAAATGCTGCATCACATCCCACATTTGCATTGAGCCCGGGATTTCCTTGCGCGCCTGCCATGCCTGGAAATCCAGGTTGGGTGCACGAACAGACTGGTCGAGTTCGCGCCGCGTCTGGCGCGGCAACGCCGCCAGCACCCGGGCCATGGCCGGCATGGTGGCATTGATCATGAGGTCAGCCTGGTATACGCGACCCAGTTCACAGGCGCCTGCATGGATATGCACCAGTTTTTGTGCGGGAACCGGTGCGCTGATCAGCGTGTAGCCACCGGTGGTCATCTCCCCCAGCCGCGGCCCGAGCGCGATGAGCAGGTCGGCAGAACGAATCCGCGCCGCCAGCGCCGGATTGATACCGATGCCGACATCGCCTGCATAAAACGGGTGCGAGTTGTCAAACACATCCTGGAACCGAAACGCGCATGCCACCGGAACCTGCTGGGTCTCGGCAAATGCGCGCAAATTGTCACAGGCCTCGGAGTCCCAACCGCTGCCGCCGGCAATCACCATGGGGCGCTCGGCCGCCTGCAACATGGCCGAGAGGCGCATCATCTGCTGCTCGCCGGGCGCGATCTCGACGCGCTGCCAGGCGCGGGCGTCAGCGGCGGCAGACATCGTCACCAGCATGTCCTCGGGAAGTGCCAGCACCACGGGGCCCATGCGGCCGCTGGTGGCCACCTGATACGCCCGCGCCACGTATTCGGGAATGCGATCGGCCCGGTCGATCTGGGCCACCCATTTGGCCATCTCGCCGAACATGCGCCGGTAGTCAATTTCCTGGAACGCCTCACGTTCGACGAAGTCGCCTCCCACCTGCCCGATGAACAGGATCATCGGCGTGGAGTCCTGGAACGCGGTATGCACGCCGATTGATGCGTTGGTGGCGCCAGGACCGCGCGTCACCATGCAGATGCCCGGCCTGCCGGTCAGCTTGCCGTAGGCATCGGCCATGTTGGCCGCACCAGACTCATGCCGGCAGGTGATGAGCCGGATGGTGTCGCGATGTGTGTGCAGACCGTCGAGCACGGCCAGATAGCTTTCGCCCGGCACGCAGAACACCAGGTCGGTCCCGTGAATTTTCAACTGGTCGGCAAGGATCTGCCCGCCGGTTCTAGGATGATTCATTTCTGGTTCACCTCGTAGCCTTTGGCGGCGAGCAACTGCAGCAGCCCGCCCTTGCCAACCAGATGCAGCGACCCGACCGCGACAAAATACGGTTCACGCTCGGCAAGATAGCCCTCGATCTTTTTCAGCATGGCGGGATGACGCTGGTGGAGAAACACATCGTCCAGGCGGGGCTGCGAGCGCAGACCGGTATTGGCGACCGCACTGGCCTCTTCCATCAGTCTCGCATCTCCCGATTGCCAGGCTTTCACCATATCGGCAACCTGCACGCTGCTACGTTTGGTCTCCAAGGCAATGAGGGCATTCTCGAGGAACGCTTCCTGCAATTCGGCCGGCATGCCGGCCAGCATTTCGATCTGGGCGCGTGGCGACTCGAGCTCCAGAATCGGCTTGGCAGCCGCGCGTGCCTTTTCGATCAGGTAGGCATCGACGCCCCGGTTCATGTCGTACCCGAGCCGCTGGTACTCAGCAATCGCGAGCAACCCGGCAATGACGTAAGGCTTCATGGTGCGCGCGGCGCGGATCGGGATCCCCAGCGGCCCCAGCTGGGCATTCAGGCGCGCGTAAAGCTCGGCCGGGATATGC
>CAYSKY010000012.1:0-9621 GCA_964431425.1 uncultured Burkholderiales bacterium | reverse complement strand
GGATATGCTGGTCCAGGCTGTCAGTGGCTGGATAGTTGATCAACGACTTGACGTCAGCAAGACCGCCGTCGTGGGTGATATCGGCCTCGACCACCAACTTGCGCGACTGCAAAAAGGCGGCTTCGACGGCATCGGCGAGCGGGTAAAACCCCGCCTTGCCGACGTGGATGGTGCCGAACAGGAAAACCGTGTTCGACTTTGACTTCACCTCCCACAAGAAGGACCGGCTGCCGCCGATAACTGCCGCGGATGGCACAGCCTTTCCCAGCTCCGGTGACGCCGCGCCGGGCCGCGTCGGATCGTACTCAGTCTGGGCTGATGGGGCAGTCGGTTTTGCGGACGCCGGAACGACCGGCGCCGGGGCCGGGGCGGCCGACGTCGCGATTGCCGGCGCAGCGGACACGCCGCCGGCACAGCTCATCGCCAGGGCAAGCGACACCGCCAGCCGGCGAAGCGTAAGGGATACTTGCATCTTCGGACTCATTCACGTGGGTTGGCGCCGCACCGGTTCAGGGTGCACGCAGGCGGTGATTTTCGCAGGATTGCTAGAATGTTTACGCAACAGGACAAAAACAAATCGGAGGACGCATGAGCGAACTGACAAGAACTTTTTTTCGTCTGGGTTGGGCCATTCTGGCCGGCCTCGTACTGGGTGCATCCGGAATCGCCGCGGCCCAGGAGTGCCGGCATCGCGGCGATCTGGACCCGATGTACTGCGATGACAACAAAGACCTGGTCGCGGATACGCCCAAGGATCCGCGCAAGCTCAAGAACCCGAACACCATCGTGTTCACTTACACGCCGGTCGAGGATCCTGCCGTCTACGAAAAAGTGTTTGCCCCCTTCACCGATTATCTCGGCAAGTGCCTGGGCAAGCGCGTGGTGTTCTACCAAGTGCAGTCGAATGCGGCCGAGATTGAAGCCATGCGCTCGGGCCGCCTGCACGTCGGTGGTTTTTCCACCGGCCCGACCGCATTCGCCGTGAACCTTGCCGGCGCAGTGCCGTTTGCCGTCAAGGGTGACGCCCGCGAATTCCAGGGCTACAACCTGCTGGTCATCGTCAAGAAGTCTTCGCCCTACCAAAAACTCACCGATCTGAAGGGAAAGAAGGTGGCGCATACCGCACCCTCCTCCAATTCCGGCCACATGGCGCCGCTGGCCCTGTTCCCGGCCGAGGGACTGACGCCGGACAAGGACTACAAAATCCTGTTTTCCGGCAAGCATGACCAGAGTGTCATGGGCGTCAATTCGGGTGACTATGACGCGGCGGCGGTGGCGTCCGACGTCTACCATCGCATGGCCGGCCGTGGACAGATCAAAGAAGACGATTTCCGCATTATTTATAAAAGCCAGAAATTTCCGACCTCAAGTTTTGCCTACGCGCATGACCTCGATCCGGCGCTGTCCGGAAAGATGGTCAAGTGCTTCTACGACTACCGGTTCCCGCCGGAAATGCAAAAGGCGTTTGACGGTGCCGACCGCTTCTTCCCGGCGGACTTTCAGAAGGACTGGGAAGTAGTCCGCAAAGTAGCGGAGGGATCGGGCGAAGCGTTCAACCGCGCCAGCTACGACAAGCAGACTGCCAAGGAAGCGGAGGCGGCAAAGAAAAAAACTGAAGCCGCCGCGAAGAAACCTTGAAGAAAGTTTTCATCGCATTTGCACCGCGTGCCGCGTGTCAGGTGACATTTCGCATGCGGGTCGCGGCCGCGGTCGTCACAGCAGTGTGCGCCCCGCTAGCCAGTTCCCAGCCTGCGTGCACCTATCGCGGTGATCTCGATGGGGCCTTCTGCGATGAAAATCGCGACCTGGTTGCCGATGCGCCGCTAGACACGGCGAAATTGCGCAATCCCCCGGCGCTGCTGATGAGCTATTCGCCGCAGGAGGACACTGGCAGCTACGAGAAACTGTGGGCGCCGCTAGTCGCACACCTGGGCAAGTGCATCGGCCGGCCCGTGCGGTTCTTTCAGGTTCAGTCCAGCGCCGCCGTGGTCGAGGCATTTCGTTCTGGACGCATCCAATTCAGCCTGCTCGCCACCGGTGACACACCGTTTGCCGTCAATGTGGCAGGTGCCGTGCCCTACGCCGGAATCGGCAGCGCCAAGGCGCTCCTCGGATACCGGGTGGTGGTGGTGGTGCGCCGGGATAGCAGCTTCAACCGGCTGCCGGACCTCAAGGGACGCCGTGTCGCGCACACGGCACCGTCTTCCAACTCTGGCAACATGGCGCCACGCGCCTTGTTCCCGGCGGAAGGACTGGCGCCGGACCGCGACTACAAAGTGATCTATTCCGGCAAGCACGACAACTCGGTCATCGGTGTACTGCGTGGCGACTACGATGCCGCCGCGGTTGCCGATGACATTCTTGAACGCATGATTGCCAACGGCGCCCTGAAAGCCAATGACCTGCGCGTGATTTACACGAGCAAGTCTTTCCCTGCGGGCAGCATGGTGCACGCCCACGACCTTGCACCTGCGCTGGTGAAATCAATCCGGGACTGCACACTCGGCTACCGGTTTTCGCCGGAACTGGTCGCCGCTTTCCAGGGGTCGGACCGGTTCCTGGCTCTGGATTACAAACGCGACTTCGAAGGCGTGCGTCAGGTTGCAAACGCCAGCGGTGAAGTCAAGAAGAAGGGCGGCACACCGTGATCGATCGTTCCATCCAGATCCGTGGCCTCGTCAAGGAATACAAGCGCGGCGTGCCGGTTCTCAAAGGCATTGACCTGCACATCGCGGGCGAAGGCATCACGGCCATCATCGGCCCGTCGGGCACGGGCAAGTCCACACTGATACGGTGCATCAACCGCCTTGTGGAACCAACGGCCGGCGAAATACTGTTCCAAGGCGTGGACCTGGCGAAACTCAAGGGGGCCGAACTGCGCGCGGCGCGGCGTCGTATCGGCATGGTGTTCCAGGAATACAACCTCGTCGAGCGCCTGACCGTGATGGAGAACGTGCTGACCGGCCGCCTCGGTTACATGGGTGCTTTCGATGCATGGCTGCGGCGCTTCCCCCAAGCCGATATCGATGAGGCATACGCGCTGCTGGATACCGTGGGATTGGCAAGCCTCGCCCGGCAGCGCGCCGACAGCCTGTCCGGCGGGCAGCGGCAACGCGTGGGCATTGCACGCGCGGTCATGCAGCATCCGGAAATCCTGCTCGCCGATGAGCCGACGTCCTCGCTTGACCCCAAGACCTCGGTTGAGATCATGGAACTCATGGCCGACATTGCCGGCAAACGCAACATTCCGGTGGTGGTCAATATCCACAACGTGGAACTGGCAAAACGCTTCTGCGGACGGATGATCGGCATGACCGGTGGCAAGGTGGTGTTCGACGGCAACCCCTCGCAACTCTCCGACGAACGCCTCAAGGAAATATACGGCGGGGAGAACTGGATTGACTGAACGGCAGGCGGGAACCTGCAGTGGCCATGCCGCTTTCAAATAGGCAAAAGCCGTTTCCGGCGGACTGGCCCGCGCGGACGGGATGGCTGCTGCTGGGCGCATATGCGATCTGGGCGGCGGCCCAGCTCGACTTTACCTGGTCGCGATTCGTCAGTGGCACGGCCAATCTGGAACGTTTTCTTGGCCGCATGTTCCCGCCCAACTTCAGCGGCGACAAATGGGACATGATCGTCAAAGGATTGGCGGAGAGCCTGGAAATCGCGGTCATTGCATCGGCACTGGCGATCCTCATTTCCCTGCCGATCGGCCTCATGGCGGCGCGCAATCTTTCGCCCGTCTGGCTCAGCTGGCCGGCGAGGCTGCTGGTGGCGCTGTGCCGGTCATTTCACGCCGTGATCGTCGCCATCATTTTTGTGAAGGCGGTCGGATTTGGTGCCATCGCAGGGATCGGCGCGCTGACCGTTGCGTCCGTCGGTTTCATTTCAAAACTGTTTGCGGAGGCCATTGAGGAGATTTCACTCAAGCAGGTGGAAGCCGTCCGTGCGACCGGCGCCTCATTCCTGAACGTGCTGACCTACGGCGTATTGCCGCAGGTGTTTGGCCGCTTCCTCGGCTTTTGCACCTATCAACTCGATTCCAACCTGCGCAATTCCACCATGGTCGGCATCGTCGGGGCCGGCGGCATCGGCGGCACGCTGTTCGCCGCCTTCCAGCGCTTTGATTACGACTTCGTGCTGGCAATCCTGCTGTGCATCATCTCCCTTATTTTTGCCGGCGAACTTCTCTCGGGTGTGCTGCGAGCGGTCTTCCTTGAAAACGCAACGTTATCGGGCTGGTGGTCCGGGCGCGCAGGAGCCACGCCGTTGGAACGTGGCGAGGTGCGCGAATGAGTTCGCCTGCTGCCGTGGTTGAACGCGAATGGCGGCGGTTCACGCCGGAGCAGCGGGTAATCCGTTTCGCGTTTTATTTCATCGCGATCGCCGCACTGGTGCAGTCCCTGCGCCATATCGATTTCATTCCTGAATTTCTTTACGACGCGCCGGCCCAGATACAGGATTTCTTTGTGCGCATGTGGCCGCCCGATCAGGCCTACTACGGACGCTCGGTGCATGCGGCGCTGATCGAAACGCTGAACATCGCCACACTTGGCACACTGCTGTCGATCGGTTTGGCATTTCCGCTGGGCATGCTGGCCGCCAACAACCTCGTGCCGTATAAGGCCGTAAATTCACTGGCCAAGCTGGCCTTGGTAGCTTCGCGGTCGGTCAATTCGCTGGTCTGGGCACTGTTGTTCATCGCCCTGTTTGGTCCCGGTGCCCTGGCGGGCACTCTGGCAATCGCGTTTCGCAGTATCGGCTTTGTCGGGAAGCTGTTTGGCGAGGCGCTCGAAGAATGCCAGCGCGGCCCGGTCGAGGCGCTGACGGCAGTGGGCGCTCCTTCTTCGGCAGTATTCCTGAAAGCCTATTGGCCGCAGGTGAAGCCGGCTTTTTTTTCCATCGCCTTGTTTCGCTGGGACATCAACGTACGCGAGTCAGCGGTTCTGGGACTGGTCGGTGCCGGCGGCATCGGCATGGCGATGGACTCGGCGATGAACCTTTTCCGCTGGGACCAGGTGGCCGTGGTGCTGATGACCATCTTTGCCGTGGTGGTGGTTGCCGAAGTCGCCATCACGCTCCTGCGCAAACGCACCCTGTAGTTCCGCTACCGCAGGGTCAAACTCAAGCACTGGCGCGGCTTGCAGGCCGAAAATGCCCGGAAAGGCTCGCCAAATGGCGATCTACGACTTCTGGTCGACTGGAAATGCCGTCAGTGTGGGGACGAATTTGTCCACCGTCAGTGCCACGTAACGCACGTCCAGCACATCGAGTTCCTCGACGCCGCCAGGCGCACGCAAGGTCACGACATCGCCGGCCCGCGATTTCATCAGCGCGCGGGCCAGCGGTGAAATCCAGCTGATGTGGCTGCGCTTGAGATCGATTTCGTCAATGCCCACGATCGTGACCGTGTTCTCGTCACCGTTCTGGTTGGCGTAGGTGACGGTCGCGCCGAAGAATACCTGCTCCGCCAGTTCCGGATCGCGCGGCATCGCCGGGTCCACCACCTCGGCGGCATCGAGCCGCTTGGTGAGAAAGCGCAGGCGCCGGTCGATTTCCCGCAGGCGCCGCTTGCCGTATTGGTAATCGGCATTTTCGCTGCGATCTCCGTTTTTAGCTGCCCAGGAAACCGCTGCAGTCACCGCCGGCCGGTCCTTCTTCAGCAGATAGTCAAACTCGGCTTTCAGGCGGCGATGTCCACCCGGCGTAATGTAATTCTTGCTGCCGGCAGGGATGGGCGAGGCGGCGGCATCATCGCCGTCCAGGTCGTCGTCCGGTTGTTCGTTCTCGCGAGTGAAAGCCTTGCTCACAGCTGCAGCCTCATTTGAGTTGCAGCAGGAACTGCTTGATGCCGCCGAGCAGCATTTCCACTGCGATGGCTGTGAGTATCAGCCCCATCAGGCGCTCCACGGCTTCCATGCCGCGTTTGCCAAACAGTTTCTCAATGCGCTCACCCATTACCAGAAGGACCGCACTGACGAGCATGGCCGCCGTCATTGCCGCCACCCAGAGCCCGAGTTTTGCCGGCTCGCGCGACACCATGAGCATGACTGTTGCCAATGCCGACGGCCCCGCGATGAGCGGTATGGCCAGCGGTACCAGAAACGGCTCGCTGGCCAGCGATTCGCCGAACACGCCGTCTTCGGACTTGAACACCATGCGGATTGCGATCATGAACAGGATCACGCCCCCCGCGATCGACAGCGAGATTTCGCTCAGGTGCATCACGTCGAGGAATTGGCGACCGCCGAACATGAACGCCAAAAGGATTAGATAGGCGAAGAAACACTCCCGTAGCACCACCCGCGCACGACGGCGTGAATCCACTTGGCGCAACAGCGACGACACGATGGGCAGGTTGCCCAAAGGATCGAGCACCAGGAAAAGCAGGACAAACGCGGAGATCAGTTCGGCATTCATGTTCGGTAGGAACGGCTTTTGCGGGGCGGGGCTGTGCTTTGACCAGCGACCGCCTCGCGATCCGCGATTCTACGTGGTCACGGACGATTTCCAGTCAGCCCCCGACTTGCCAACCGCCGCCAATCCGATGGCACGACGGCTTACAGAGCCAGGCTTCAAGGTGTGAGACGGCGGATTTTGCTGGCAAAGGCTGCGGCCCGTATTACGTGTTGCTTGGTCCGGCAACAGAAAAAATATCCTAAATTATTGAAAACATTAGACAAAAAAATATTTCGCGAAAATGCTAGGCAAAGCCGATGGCATCGGCTATGATTCCTTCAGTTTTTGGGAATTATTTCCCAAATCTAAATGCGACACCCAATGCCACCCAAAGAAAACCGCCACTGCACCAAACCCGAGCCTTGCTGGTACGACTGCCTTCACTCAAGCCGGCTGGCAAGAGCCGCAACCCAAACCACTTACATACTTCCGGAGAAAACCATGTCCAAACTGCTCAAACTTCTCGTTGCTTCATTCGCCGGCGTCGCATTTTCCTTCCCCGCACTCGCGGAATCGGGCACCAACATTGCCAATGACACCATGTCGTGCTCGATCGCCGTTGAATATCTGCGCAACAATGCATTGCGCCTCACCTATGCAAAAGACTTCGAGGTCAGCCCGGTTTCCCCGTATTCGGACGATTTCTCCAACGCCATCCGCTTTCGTTTTTTTGACGCAAAGGTCGAGCGCGTCAACGGCGTACCGGAAGTCAGTGTGATTTTTGATGCCGATGTGGATGTATTCAACGCCGTTGATTTCGGCTCAACACTAAAGGTAAAGGACGAAAGCAACGGCGAGACGCTTTCAGGAAACACATCGTTTTTCACTTCCGTCCCCGGTGCCGCCGGCTCACACCGCACCAACTACACGCTGACCTGCAAGCGCGCCAAACTGTAAGCGACCAGGCATCCGCGACACGCACACCAGCCCGTTGCGACGGTCCCACCGGGGCCGTCGCAACGCCTGCATTACGCCAAGCCCAAGGCGGTCCTTTGTTTTCGGGTGAGCTTCATGGCAACCAGCGTATATGAACGTTGCAACAGGGCCTTGAGTTCCGCAGCGGACAATCTTTCCAGGTCGGTTACCTGCACCCATTTCGCCCTTGCAAGGTACGGAGCGGGAATGAAGCCCTCTCTGGCGGTCAACGAAAGAAACAGATCGTCATCCACCTTGAATGAAACAAGGCTGCCGCGCGTCTCGCTGTGAAACGCTACAGCAAACATTTTTCCACCGATGGAATACACATGATCAACGCCCCATTTGATGTCGGCCGTGGCGTGTGGAAGTGAGGCGCAGAATTTTTTGACTGCGGATAGTTTCATGCGTGGAATGCTAGTCGCAACGCGTCGCAAAGCAAAATCTTGGGCTCCACCGGGCCGCTGGTGCCACAAATGCAAGACGGCGGTATATTCAGCATGACATGGCTCCGGGCGAGCGCATTTCGTGCCACCGAGCCATCGTCACACGAGGAGAGTAGCCATGTCCATCCTTTCGATGTTCCGCCATGTTCAGTGTGCCGCTCGCGCTTCGCGGCTTGGGCGGGCCGCTCTGGCAGGTTTAATGGCAATTCTTGCCCTGCTCGCGCCTGCCGTGGTGCAGGCCGGTGCCTTGCGCATCATTCCTACTGGCAGCGACATTCCGACCTATGTCGACACATCCACCATTGCAAGGCGAGGCGGGAGTGTAGACCTCGTCTACATAACGGACTACCGGACGGCAAGCGATCAGTACAACGGCGAAGTCCGGTTCCGCTCGGAGGCAACGACCATTTCCATCGATTGCACCAAGAAGATCTACGCCATCAAAGCAGTGAAGGGCTACACGGAACGCGCCGCCGGGGGAACTTTGACGGAGAGCCGAACAGCACAGGGCGACGAAGCAAAGCCGCTACCGGTGGATACCGGCACAATCATCGACCATGTGCGCAAGTTTGCCTGCAATACCAAGGCCTGATAGTTCCCGCACGGTTTAGTTCGCGCGGTACGCCGCGCGGGAAAATCGGCAACTATGGCTTTTTCACCGGGCTGATGATCTGGTAGAAGACTTCGTCCGACTTGACCATGCCGAACTCGACGCGTGCACGTTCCTCCACAGCGTCAATGCCTTGTTTGAGATCGCGCACTTCAGCGTCCAATCCTGCGTTGCGCGCAGCGAGCTGAACATTTTTCGACTTCTGCTTGTCCACCAGCTGCGAAAACTCCCACACCTTCAGCCAACTGCCCTTGCCCAGCCACAGCGGATACTGGATGCCGATGATGAGGACGACAAGCGTGTGTGGGAGGTATTTCACCGGGTACCAATCCGCGACCGGGTGCGCTCGGACTACCGCAGGTTGTAGTACGCCGACTTGCCGGCGTAGGTGGCTGCTTCACCGAGTTCCTCTTCGATGCGCAGCAGCTGGTTGTACTTGGCCATGCGGTCCGAGCGCGAGGCGGACCCGGTCTTGATTTGCAGCGCGTTCATAGCCACGGCAATGTCGGCAATGGTGGTGTCTTCTGTTTCACCCGAGCGATGGGAAATGATGGCCGTGTAGTTGGCGCGCTTGGCCATTTCGATTGCGGCAAATGTTTCCGACAGTGTGCCGATCTGATTGACCTTGATGAGAATGGAATTGGCGATCCCCCTGCTGATGCCTTCGCGCAGGATCTTGGTGTTGGTAACAAACAGATCGTCACCGACGATCTGGATTTTCTTGCCCAACTTGTCGGTCAGCAGCGCCCAGCCATCCCAGTCGTTTTCGGCCATGCCGTCTTCGATGGAGACAATCGGGTACTTGTCACACCAGGTGGCAAGAACATCGGTGAATTGGGCCGATGTGAACGACAGCTTTTCCGCTTCAAAGCGGTACTTGCCGTCCGCATAGAACTCGCTCGCCGCACAGTCGAGGCCGATGAGGATGTCCTCGCCCGGTGTGTAACCGGCTTCCGTGATGGCCTTCATGATGTATTGCAGCGCAGCCTCGTTGTTGGCGAGGTTGGGCGCGAAGCCGCCTTCGTCCCCGACGTTGGTATTGTGCTTTTCGGCGTGCAGGATTTTCTTCAGCGTGTGAAACACTTCCACGCCGGCGCGGAGCGCCTCGCGGAACGTCGGCAAACCGGCCGGAATGATCATGAACTCCTGCATGTCGAGCACGTTGTCGGCATGCGCGCCACCGTTGATGAT
>CAYSKY010000011.1:0-20694 GCA_964431425.1 uncultured Burkholderiales bacterium | reverse complement strand
GCCACATACTTCATGCCTTCGACAACGATGGATTGCGCCAGCACGGTGGCGGTGGTGGTGCCGTCACCGGCGACGTCGGAGGTCTTGGAAGCCACTTCCTTGACCATCTGCGCGCCCATGTTTTCGAACTTGTCCTTCAGTTCGATTTCCTTGGCGACCGACACGCCGTCCTTGGTGATGGTCGGGGCGCCGAACGAGCGCTCCAGAACCACGTTGCGGCCCTTCGGGCCCAGGGTGACTTTGACGGCGTTGGCGAGAACATTCACGCCATGCACCATGCGTACGCGGGCGTCGCCGCCGAATTTGACTTCTTTAGATGCCATGATTAATACCTCGTATCAGATATGTTGCTGAATATGTCTTGCGAAATTGTTGCTTGAGAAAGCGAGTATTTGGCCCTCAGGCAAGGCGTGAAAGAAATTTCGACGCGCCGTGTACATCAAGTACACAAGCTAGGAATTTCTTGAGCAACGCCGCATGAGGGGCAAAGACGAAGCTTTATCAGGCAACAACGGCCATGATGTCTTCTTCGCGCATGACGAGCAGTTCGTCGCCATCGACCTTGACAGTGGTGCCGGCGTACTTGCCGAACAGGATCTTGTCGCCCACCTTGACGTCGACCGGGAACAGCTTGCCGTCTTCATTTTTCTTGCCGGGGCCAACCGCCAGTACTTCGCCCTGGTCCGGCTTCTCAGCGGCGGTATCCGGGATCACGATGCCGGATGCCGTTTTCCGTTCTTCTTCCAGACGCTTGACGATCACACGATCGTGCAAAGGACGCAGTTTCATAGCTCACTCCTTGATAGACAGATTGATTTGCAGAAAAACCAGCCTCGAAAAGGCCGGCAGAAACGTCTGGGGAGTGAAAGCGGCGCCAGCGCTGCTAGCACTCAACCCAAGGGAGTGCTAATAATAGCGACTGCTAGTTGCTATTTCAAGGTGCGCGGCAGACTAAATCTGTTCGGCAGGCCGGGCTGGCAAGTTCACCGCCCCGGCGAAATAGGCCAAACTCCAGAGTTGGCGCGGGTTTCCAGGCATTTTTGCCCTGGAAGCCGCGCCAGTGCTAGAGTTTATGTTGTGGTTGTACACCGGCTGTGCGGTACCGGCACGCCAATTCAGGCCGACGGCGGACGCTCCACTGCCTGCAGCCGGTAGCCCTTGCCGTAAACAGATTGCAAGACAATGCCGTTTTCCGGCGTCAGGTTGAGCTTGCGGCGGATGCGGCTCGCATGGGTGTCCAGGGACCGCGAAGTCTCCATGGGCACGTTTCCCCACAACGATTGGATCAACCGTTCCCGGGAAACCACCCCGTTGAGATTCTGGAACAGCATCAATGCCAGCTCATATTCGCGGTTTTGCAGATCGGCCACGGCGCCGTGCACGGCGATAGTGCGATCGAGCAGGTGGATGGAATAAGGGGGAATCTCCAGAATGTCCGAGGCGGGAGTGACCGGGTAGGCCCTCCGCAGCGCGGCGGCAATGCGCGCCGACAGTTCATTTTTTCGAACCGGCTTGACGATAAAGTCGTCCGCGCCGGCGCCCAGGGCGTCCACAACATCAACTTCAGCGTCACGCGAGGTGCAGAAGATCACCGGTGCTTCGCTGGCGAAGTTGCCCCGTAACTGGCGCACGATGTCGATCCCGGGCATGCCGGGCAGGCCCCAGTCCAGGATGTACAAGGCGTAATCAGCGGCCGATCCGGTGCCCAGCAGCTGTTCGCCGCTGGGAAAGTGCACGGGTACGTGGCCGAGTTCGCCCACCCATTTGCAGATCGCATCGCTGGTCGCCGCGTCGTCTTCAACCACGGCGATGCGGTACGGTGCGTTTTCGTGATCCCGGGTACTGTCTGCAGTAGACATCGTCTTTCCATTCTTCAATGTGGCTGCGCCAACGCAGCAGCGACGCGGCGAATTTATGCGATTTACCCCGGCGCCGCTGTGCGTTTTTGGGCAGTTTCACAAATGTCCACGTTTGCGCACCGGATGCCGACCCGCACCGCATGCAGGCGTGACGACTATCATTGCCCCATGTTTGGCACCCACGACCTCGCTTTGTTCATCGTTTCCGGCCTGCTGCTCAACATTACGCCGGGTGCGGACTTTTTGTACATCACCACGCGCAGCATGTCGCAGGGCGTGATCGCGGGCATCTGGGCGGCATTCGGCGTCGCGGCCGGTTGCATCGTGCATATTGTGGCCGCCGCGGTCGGCCTGTCGGCCATCCTTGCCGCTTCCTCGCTCGCATTTGCCGTCATCAAATGGTGTGGAGCCGCCTACCTGGTTTATCTGGGCATCAGTCTGTTGCGGACCCGGCACCTTACAGCCACAGCGAGGCTGGCACTGACGCGGGATGGCATCGCGCGCATTTTCTGGCAGGGCTTTCTTACCAACGCCCTTAACCCGAAGGTGGCGTTGTTTTTCCTGGCCTTCGTGCCGCAGTTCATCGACGCCACCAGCCCGACCAAGGTGGCTGCGTTCCTGTTCCTCGGCATGCTGTTCAATATCAACGGACTCGCCTGGAACGTGCTGGTGGCATGGCTGGCCGCGCGCATGTCGGCCCGCCTCGGCGCCGCGTCACGCGCCACCGTCTGGATCAACCGTACCCTGGGGGCATTCTTCGTGGGTCTCGGCGTCCGGCTGGCGTTGGCCGGGCCCGACTAGTTGCCGCTGAGCTTGTTGCTGCGCCCGAACTGATAGACCCAGCGCCGGTCCCGCCTCGTCAGACGCTGCTGGGGTGCGGCCCCCAACACGGGACAGGGCGGATTGCGATAGCCGCCCGGCTGCAGCGTGACGTCATCAGCAACGTCGGACCACAGACCGCCACGAACCGGCCTGAACAGCCACTGCACATAGCCAGAACGACTGGCGGCTTCAATCAAATCTTCGCTGTCGGGCACTTCGGACACAAACGGCGAGTCGCCTTCAATGGCCAACGGCGAACTGCCGAAGGCATGCATGCCTTCGATGGTTTCGCGCGTCTCCGCACCAACACGCGCAAACGGCCGCGCCTCCACGCGTTCGAGATTCCAGGCGCCGAGCTCCCATGCCGTCTCCAACGCCTCCATGTCCAGGTCGTTGAGCGCATCCCATCGCGAATTGATTTGCAGCGCCGAACTCGGCACCGGCTGATAGGCCACTGGATTGGCCTCGTCCGTCAGCTTGACCTCCACAAACCCGTGCCAATGCAGGGTCAGCACGGTGGGGGTGTTTGAGTGAGGTATCGCCGCCAGGGAAACCGCCACCAACGGCAGGCGGTTTGAAATCAGCTGGGTCTCGATGAGATCAAGTAATTCCATTCAAAACGCTCCTTGGATTGGTTAGGAGGTGCGCCCTGATTTCGCCATGGATGCAGGCGTCTGTGTTGCTAGCAAGCTCGTTCTGCGGGTGCCAGCGCTCGCTAACCGCATGTCGATCCGCGCGTGACCGCGCTTTGTCGTCTCATGGCAACGCCACAAATTCCGTGGAAACAGTGGCTTAGCCCAAAGCACCTGGAAGCGTCGGGTACCGGCAACACTTTCGAAACGGATGGGGCCAAATATTCACCTGTAGATCAACGGGTTACCAGTTGGCACGCGATGTGCAAATGGATGGAGGCGGGTCCATTTGTCCCGCAATTTCCATCGCCAAGGAGCCGCGCATGGCACGCACCATCCATACCGAATGGCAACAGGACATGAAGTTCTTCGCGCCCGCGTCGCTTTGCGATATCGCGCGCTCGGGCCCGACCCATTTGCCGCACCAGGAACCGGGCGCGGGCATTGAACAGGAACATGGGCGCCATGACCGGATGCGCCGACGCGTCTGGCGGGCGGTGACCTGGCTGGTGTTCGCCAACGTACTGGCGTTCTGGCTGCTCACCTGCATCACGGCATTCACACAGGTCTGACTCGCCGGCATCTCCGGTCACTTTCGGGGACGACAGTCCCCGCCTTGAGGCACTGAGGAGGCCGGCAGGGGCGTGCTAAATTGCAGCCCCATGCCCCCTGCAAAGAACAGCGCCGATCTGGTCGCACGCTCACTCGCCGCGGTCTGGCATCCGTGCACGCAGATGAAGCATCACGAGCAGTTTCCGCTGGTGCCGCTGGCACGCGGCGAAGGTGTGTGGCTGATCGACACGGACGGTCGGCGTTACCTGGATGCCGTGTCGTCGTGGTGGGTGAACCTGTTCGGCCACGCCAACCCGCGCATCAACAGCGCCCTCTGCGCGCAACTCGAACAACTCGAGCATGCGATGCTCGCCGGCTTCACGCACGAGCCGGTGGTGGAACTTTCCGAGCGACTGGGTGCACTGACCGGCCTCGGTCACGCCTTCTACGGCAGCGACGGCGCGAGCGCGGTGGAAATTGCACTGAAGATGAGTTTTCATTTTTGGCGCAACAGCGGCAAACCGGGCAAGCAGAAATTCGTCAGCCTGCAAGGCAGCTATCACGGCGAGACCATCGGTGCGCTGGCGGTGACGGATGTCGCCGTTTTTCGCGACGCCTATGGGCCGCTCTTGAACAACAATCTGCGCGTGCCGTTTCCCGGCGATGATGCCGAGGCGCTCGACGCGCTGGCGACGCTGCTCTCCAATCGCCATGAGGAAATTGCCGCGCTCATCCTTGAGCCACTCGTGCAGGGTGCCGCCGGCATGCGCATGTATCCGGCTGCTTACCTCGCCGAAGCGCGGGCGCTGTGCGACCGCTACGGTGTGCACCTGATCGCCGACGAAATCATGACCGGCTTCGGGCGCACCGGCAGCATGTTCGCCTGCGAGCAGGCCGGCATCCGCGCCGATTTCCTCTGCCTTTCCAAGGGAATCACCGGCGGCTACCTGCCCTTGTCCTGCGTGCTGACCACCGACCAGGTGTATGCCGCGTTTTACGACGACGATACCGCGCGCGGCTTTTTGCATTCACATTCGTACACCGGTAGCGCGCTGGCCTGCCGCGCCGCGCTGGCCACGCTCGACATCTTTGCCACCGACGATGTGATTGCGGCCAACCGGCAGAAGTCCGCGCAGCTGACAAAGCTTTGTGCGCCCATCCGCGCGCTCCCGCAGGTGCGCAATTTCCGCAACCTCGGCATGATCTGGGCCTTTGAAGCCGGCCCCGCACGGCCGGGTTTTGCGCGCGAGTTTTTCACGGCCGCGCTGCGTCGCGGCCTGTTGCTGCGCCCCATCGGCAACACGGTGTACTTCATGCCACCGTACGTTGTGACCGGGGAGGAGTTCGCCCTGATGGTCGATGGCACCTGTGCCGTCATCGAGGAGCTGGCCACGCCATGAACACCGCACCGACATTGTTCGCGCGCGCCCGTCGCGCCGTCGCATGCAGGGCGGCCGGTGCGGCCTTGCTGGCATTCGCCGCACTGGGGGCCACGGCACAGGAGACCACCACGCGCCTGCCTCCCGCCATCGCCGAACTCTACGCGCGCGCGCAGGTGCCGCTGGAAAATGTCAGCGTGGTGGTTCGAGAGGCCGGTGCACCCTCGGCGTTGCTGTCGCACAACGCCGAAAAGTCCATGAATCCCGCGTCGGTCATCAAGCTGGTGACCACCTATGCCGCACTGGAACTGCTGGGGCCCGCCTACGCCTGGAAGACCGACATTCTGTTCGCAGGGGAACTAAAAGGGTCCACACTGAACGGGGACCTGGTACTGCGTGGTTCGGGCGACCCCAAGCTCTCGGTCGAGCGGTTGTCGCAGGCGCTGAAATCCCTGCGCGAGCGCGGCCTTTCCACCATCCGTGGCGACCTGCTACTGGACCGCAACTTCTTCGAGCCGGTCGATCACGACCCAGCGAAGTTCGATGGCGAGCCGTTCAAGGCTTACAACGTCGGGCCCGACGCACTGCTGCTGAACTACAAAACCGTGCGCTTCAATTTCGCGCCCTCGGTTGACGGGCGGACGGTAAGCGTTTCACCAGAGGTGCGACCCGCGCAGATTGATGTCGTCAACCGATTGCGGCCGACGGAGACGGCCTGCGGCGAATGGCGCGACCGCCTGGTGCTGGACGTGCACACGGTGACGCCAACACAGATCCGCGTGACGTTCACCGGCAACTATCCACGCAGCTGCGGCGAGCGCAGCTGGAGCATTTCCCTGCTCGATCACGTGCGCTTCACCGGCGGCGTGTTCGCCTCGCTGTGGCGCGAGCTGGGGGGAACGTGGAATGGTGCGGTCAAGCTGGCCAACACGCCGGCCGACGCCCGGCAGGTGTCCACCATCGAGTCGCCGCCCCTGGCCGAGGTGGTGCGCGACATCAACAAATATTCCAACAATGTCATGGCCCGGCAGGTATTCCTCACGCTGTCCGGCGAGCTCACAAAGGAGCCTGCAAGCGCTGCGCGCTCCGCGCAAACCATTCGCGAGTGGCTGTCGCGAAAGGGAATCGCGGCGCCCGAGTTGGTGTTGGAAAACGGTTCGGGTCTCTCGCGCAATGAACGCATCAGCGCGGGCACGCTATCGGCGATGCTCGAGGCCGCCTGGCGGTCCAGCGTGATGCCCGAGTTCATGTCGTCGATGTCGGTGCTGGGCGTTGACGGCACGTTGCGGCGGCGCAATCGAAATGATTCGGCAGCGGGCCAGGCGCACGTCAAGAGCGGCACACTGAACGAAGCCAAGGCACTGGCGGGCTATGTGCTCGACCAGGCCGGACGCCGCTGGATCGTGGCCGTGCTGGTCAATCACCCCAACGCCGGCGCAACCCAGGCCGCGCAGGACGCACTGCTCAACTGGATCTACACCCAGCCGGTGGTAGTGGTCACCCCGCTGAAGCTCTAGCGCGGATTCGTCCGCAGGGGCTTATCCGCTCAGAGCCGCAGGCGGCTCACATTGCCGGGGCGCCCGGAACCTGACGGCGTCGCGGACAATCGCCGGTCGCGCACATCCCCGCAAAGCACCACCAAACGGCTTTCCAGTTCAAACGCACACGACAGCGTGAGTGCGCCGCCTGCGCCGCTCGCGGCACTTCCTTCAGCGGGGGGCGCAATCTGCACCCGGCGAGGATTCGCCAGCGCCGCTTGCAGCAGTTCACGCAGGCGGCTGGCGCTGGTGGCATCCGTTGCGACCTCGCCTTCTCCTTCCGGCAGGGAACCCGGTTGCAGGCCGAGGCCGGATTCGATGGTGTCTAGGACCAGACGGGACACGAAGCCGGCAGCGGTCGGACCGCCGGTCGGCTGTTCTTCATTGGTGGCCAGATAGACCCGCAGTACGTTGGACAATGCCCTGAAACCCGCCGTGGCATGTGCGAACGTGGCGCCGCGTTGCAAATCGAGAATCGCCAGGTTCAATGCGCTGACATACACGTCCATGTTGTCGCTGGCGCCGTTGGCCCGTACGCCGATGGCGCCGGCCACATGGGTTGCCGGCTGGAGCCCTGCAAACATGCCTTCACACAACGCGGCCGGAACCGCTGCCAATCCCGGGCGGGCGAAATAGAATCCCTGTACAAAGTCGGCGCCCACCTCCAGCGCAGTCAGCGCCTCGTCACGGGTCTCGATGCCTTCAATGATGACCTGGGCGCCGCATTCGTGGATCAGCTTGACCATGTTGGCCAGTACCAGCCGCGCATGCGTTTCCCGCACGGCTGAGGCAGTCACGCTGCGGTCGATCTTTACAAAGTCCGGGTGCAGGCGCCACAGGCGGTCGAAATTGGAGAAGCCAATGCCGAAGTCATCGATGGCAAAGCGGCAGCCGAGACTGCGGTAGAGGCGAACCGCATCGACCAGCTTGGCTTCGTCAGAGGCGCCGGTTTCGAGGATTTCCACCACGACGTTGGCAGGATTCACGCCATAGAACTCGATCATCTCGCGAAAGACCTGCGGGTGATGCGGGTCCTCGATCGCCGCTTCCGGATAGGCATTGAGGAACACCAGGCTTAGCTCGTCACCCACGTTGGCAAAATTTCGCAGGTGCAGCGCCCGGCAAAGCCAGTCCAGGAACAGTTCTTCCTGATGGCCCGCCGACAACGAAAACACGGACTCCGGCTTTACTGCCTGACCGGCCGTATTGGAGGCCAGCAGCAGGCCTTCATATGCGATACAACGTTTTTCCGCCACACTGAAAATCGGCTGGAAATGCGATCCCAGCCGCAGTTGGTTGAATGAATAGGTCGCCCAGTCGCGACCACGTGGAACACCGGAATAGATCCGCTCAAACCCGGCCTGCAGCGCTGCGCGCGCGCCGATTTGCGTATCACCCGTCCCACCCTGTCGAGCCAATGTCTGCATGAGAATCCCGCCAAATTCAAAGTGGAGCGGATTCTGCGGTTGCAAAGTTACTTGTCAATTTCCTGACCAAACGATCAAGTTACGACTGTAATCCCAACCGCCTTCGACAGCCTTCCCAAGCCCGAAAAAGCCCAGGACGACGGGACGGCTGCCCAGAGATCGCTAAGCCAGTCTTCGAATCTACGGGCTGTTAGCGCTCACTACCATTCTCCTTGCCCATGGGATCGGGCAATTCTTAACGATTGTGACGGGGCGCCACGGGCTCTGCGCCCGGCAGGATAGCGCCGGCCAGCGCACGCGCCAACTCTCGCTTTTGGTATGGCTTTTTCAGCACCGCCATAACGCCTGCCTGCTGCGCCCGCAACTCAAAGCCCGGGCCGCCATAACCGGTGATGATCAGTACCGGCAGGTCGGCACGCACTTCCCGCACGCGCACCGCCAGTTGCGTGCCGGTCATGCCCGGCATCACTTCGTCAGAGAGAACGGCGTCAAAGGTTTCGGGGTTGCGCAGGAATGCCGCCAGTGCCTCCTCGCTACCCGCGTAACGGGCCACCTGGTAGCCGAGATCGACGAGCAACTCTTCGGCCAGGTCCAATAGCGCCGGCTCGTCGTCCACCAGTAATATCCGCTGGTCCCGGCCGCGCGGCAGGGTCTCATCCTCCGGCGCGATTGCCGGCACGGTGCCGGCCAGCGGCAGAAACACCGAGAACGTCGTGCCTTCACCCGCCCCGGTTTCAACGTCAATGCCACCGGCATGCGCGCGCGCCACCGACTGCGCCAGTGACAGCCCCAACCCGGTGCCCCGGCCCGGCGCCTTCGTGGTAAAGAACGGCTCGAACATGCGCTGACGGGTTTCGTCATCGATCCCTGGGCCATTGTCATGCACCCGTACCTCCGCATATTCACCCGCCGGCAGCCGGCCCTGCAGCACGGTGTGGGGGGCGTCGAATACCCGTCGTTGAATGGTCAGTGTCAACACTCCGGCGCCCGGCATCGCCTGCAAACCATTGGTCGCCAGGTTCATGAACAACTGGTGCAATTCGGTGGGGTTGCCTTCCACAGACAGAGACAGATCGGCAGGGC
Source organism: uncultured Burkholderiales bacterium (assembly GCA_964431425.1). Classification (GTDB taxonomy): domain Bacteria; phylum Pseudomonadota; class Gammaproteobacteria; order Burkholderiales; family Usitatibacteraceae; genus UKL13-2. Next base: position 11,402 of record CAYSKY010000011.1, on the reverse strand, counting down.
TTTCGAAACGGATCTCATGCGGGTTCGATGCACGGGCGAGTGTGACCACCTCGTCGACGATGTCGGCGATGGCGACACTGACCCGCTGCACCGGCGATTTGCGGCTGAACGTGAGGATCTGCGCGACCAGGTTCCGCCCGCGTTCACCGGCCCGGACGATGGTGTCAAGGTAACGCTTGAGTTTGGAGTCGCCCGCGGCGCGCTGCTGCGCCAGTTCACCGTAGCCAAGGATGGACGCGAGAATGTTATTGAAGTCATGCGCGATGCCGCCGGTGAGCTGGCCGATGGCCTCCATCTTCTGCGCCTGCCGCAGCTCGCCCTCGAGTTGCCGCCGGATCTGGTCGTTGTGGTGTCTTTCGGTGATGTCTTCAACAAAACCAATAATGCGCCGGCCGCGGGCACGCCCCAGCGACAACGGCGACGCCGGGGCCTCAACGGCATAGGCGCGCACGCCGGCCAGCATCCAGCTCTGGTCGCCTCGATGCACACGGTACTCCAGTGCCACCGCATCCAGTTCCCCGCGCGCCATGCGCCGGCGCACCTTGAGCAGGTTCTCGCGGTCGTCAGGATGGATACGTGCCGTCCACAGGCGGGTGGTGTTGATGTCGCCCGGTGCCAGCCCCATCACCTTCATGGTGTCGCCGGCCCAGGCGATCCGTTCGCTGACCGCATCGATCTCGAACACCAGATTGCCGCTCGCTTCAATCGCCGCTTCAAAGCGTGTCCGCCAGGATTCGCTGTCCGCCAGCGCATCGCGTCGCTCGGTCATGAGCGCCGCGCCCAGCAGAATCATGATGCCCACCAGGCCGATGTAGAGCTGCAGTGCCAGCAGCACCGAGCCGGGGTCGGTATGGGCCACCACAAAGGGGCCGGCACCATTGGTGGTGTGCCAGATGGCCAGCGCAGCGTAACTGGCCAGCGCGAGTGTGGCGCCGCGCAGCCCGAATCGCAGCGCGGCCCATACCAGCAGCGGTATCGTCAGGTGCTGGTATTGCGGCACCCAGCCGCGCGCATCCGGCTGCAGGCCGAACACCCAGTGGGTGACGGCGAGCAGCCCCAGATATACGGCAATCGCTTCGAGCCCCCGGCCGGAAATCATGGCAGCGGCATGCCGCCTGCCTTCCCGTGACCACGCAAGCACCAGCGGGCCCACGCAAATGATTCCCAGCATGTCGGCGACAAACAGGGCGCCGAACAGTGACTGGTAGGTTCCGCCGTCCAGCAGGCCGGGGTCATTCGCGCCCACAAGGGAAATCATCACCGTCACCACAGTCGCCACCACCGTGAAGCCAATGATGCCGCGGACAGTGTCGAGGTGCGCCGGCAGTTGCAGGTAGCGGCGCATCAACCAGGCCGCCACGGCCGGCTGGATCGTGTTCATGCCGATGAACCCGTCCGGCCGCAAGGTGTATCCGCTAAGGTAACCGCCGGCGGTGTTGGCCAGCACGATCATGACCAGGTAGACCGGCCACTGCCGGTAGCTCACCCTGAGCAGCACTCCCAGCGCGAGGCCGTCGGCCGGCCACACACACGCGGCAAGGCCGGCGCGCACCGGCAGGGTAACCGCGAAGCGAAACAAGGCGACGTAGACCGCGCCGAACACGAGCGCCCACAACATCACCTGCCACCAGTGGCGCGGCGTTTCGACCTGGGCAAATCCGGGGGGCGATCTCACGGTCTCGGCAGGCCCGGGCCGACAGTCATTGCCGGCCAGGTCACTATTGTTAAAAGTCCAAGCTATTGTATGCTTGGTGCCTAACCAGCGCGGTGGGGCACTTCATCATGACGCACGTGGTTGCGGTTGACGATGATGCATCGGTCAGGGCATTGATCTCCGAGTATCTGACGGAGAACGGGATGCGCGTGTCCGCCGCCGCCAATGGTTCCGAATTGCATGCCGCCATGCAGGCCGGGCCGGTGGACCTGGTGTTGCTGGACGTGAAACTGCCCGGCGAGGATGGTTTCACCCTGGCGCGCAATCTGCGCCAGACATCCGGGGTACCCATCATCATGCTGACCGGTCAGGGCCATGAAGTCGATCGGGTGCTGGGCCTGGAACTGGGCGCAGACGATTACCTCGTGAAACCGTTCAGTCCGCGCGAATTGCTGGCCCGCATCAAGGCCGTGCTGCGCCGCTACGGCGGTGCCGACGCCGAATCCGCGTCGCGCCGCGAATCCGAGATCCGCAGTTACCGCTTTGCGGACTGGGAACTGGCCACCGGCACCCGTCGCCTCACTTCGCCGGATGGCACACGCGTTGAACTCACCAACGGCGAATTCGCCCTGCTGGTCACCTTTCTCAAATCCCCCCGCCGCGTCCTCTCCCGCGACCAGTTGCTGGAGGGCAGCCGCCTGCACGATGATATTTACGACCGCTCGATCGACGTGCAGATCCTGCGCCTGCGCCGCAAGATCGAGACCGACCCCAACGAACCCAAGCTGATTCGCACCGAACGCGGCGCCGGCTACTTCCTCGACTGCAACGTCGTCACCTAGCGGCCGGCTTCGCATTCATACCCACAATTTCGGTGGGGCTATAATGAGGCAGTGCATCCGTCCAATCCGTGGGCGGGACGGCACTATTCCTGAAGTCTCAGACACTTGAATCCGGCACTTGCCACACTGCTGGACGCGCTCAAAGCATTTCGCTTCAAACCGCGCCTGGTAACACATATGAAGGGCTACGGTCGTGAGGATTTCACGCACGACCTGGCCGCCGGCTTGACTGTCGGCGTAGTGGCATTGCCGCTCGCCATGGCATTCGGCATCGCGAGCGGCGTGCGCCCGGAACAGGGCATTGTCACGGCGGTCGTCGCCGGTTTTCTGATTTCCGCTCTCGGCGGCTCCAGGGTACAGATCGGCGGGCCGGCAGGCGCTTTTGTTGCCCTGCTCTACGGCATCGTCGAGAAATACGGTGTGGCCAACCTGCTGATCGCCACCATGATGTCCGGCGTACTGCTGTTTGCCATGGGTGCGTTCAAGCTGGGCAACCTGGTGCGTTTCATCCCGGTCTCGATCGTCATCGGCTTCACTGCGGGAATCGCCGTCATCATCGGCATCTCGCAGGTGAAGGACTTTCTCGGCCTTGCGATTCCCAAGGCGCCGTCCAATTTCTTTTCGCAGATCAGCGTCATCGCCGACACCATACACACCGTGAACTGGATGGCGTTTGCAATTGGTGCCTCCTCGCTGCTGCTGATACTGCTATGGCCGGTGTCTTACAAGCCCCAGCCCAATGCGGCCGCTCGCATCATGTCGCGGCTGCCCTCGACCATTGTTGTATTGGTGGTCTGGTCGCTGGCCGTGGCGATGCTGCACCTGCCGGTCGAGACCATCGGCAGCAAGTTCGGCAGCCTGCCGAGCGGCCTGCCCATGCCCGGTGTGCCCGAGTTCGAGTGGGAAACCGCCCGCAACCTGGTGGCGCCCACCATCGCCATCGCACTGCTGTGCGCGATCGAGTCCCTGCTGTGCGCACGGGTGGCCGACGGCATGACCATGGACCGCCACGACCCCAACCAGGAGCTGATGGCGCAGGGCGTGGCCAATTTCTTTACGCCCTTTTTCGGCGGCATCGCCGCCACCGGCACCATCGCCCGCACCGTCACCAATGTACGCTCCGGTGCGCGCACGCCGGTGGCCGGCATTGTCCATGCATTCACGCTGCTGCTCATCATCATGTTTGCCGCGCCGTATGCCGTGCACATTCCGCTGGCGGCCCTGTCGGCGATCCTGCTGTGGGTGGCTTACAGCATGGGCGAGTGGCGCGAATTCACGCGCCTCAGGCAGTTCTCGATGTTCTACCGCGCCACGCTGGTATCGACCTTCCTGCTCACGGTGATCTTCGACCTCGTGGTGGCGGTTGAAGTCGGCCTGGTGCTGTCGAGCCTGTTCTTCATTTACCGCATTTCGTCGCTCACCAGCGTCGAGGACATCGCGCTGCCGTTCGACCAGTCGCGGTTGCCCGACGGCCGCACGGTCGGCGCTTACCGGCTGTTCGGTTCGCTGTTCTTCGGCTCGGTCACCAAGCTGGAATTCCTGCTGGACCCCGCGCGCCCGCTGCCCAAGGTGCTCATCCTCGAGATGCACAAGGTCATCAACATCGACACCACCGCGATGGATGCGCTGGAGAGCGTGCATGCCCGTGTGGTGCGCGAAGGAGGCCTGATGCTGGTAGCCGGCGCCAACGAGCAGCCGCTCTCGCTGATGCGCCGCAGCGGCTTTGTGAAGCTGCTGGGTCCGGAAAACCTGCGTTCCTCGCTGGAGGACGCCCTGTTCATCGTCGGCGCACCCCGCGCCGAATGGGTCAATCCGGACGCCGCACTCATCTAGCCATAGGCCGGACCGGTCAGGTCCATCCCGCCCGCTGCGCGAAGTGCGCGGCCAGAAAATCAACGAAGGACCGGACCTTGGCGGACAGGTGCCGCCGGCTCGGATAGACCGCGTAAATGGGCGAGGGCGGCGGCAGCCAGTTTTTGAGAATCGGCACGAGTTGCCCCGACTCGATGAACGGGTGGACGATGAAATCCGGCTCAAAGGTAATCCCCACGCCCTGCGCCGCGACGGCGGCCAGCAGTTCGCCGTTGTTGCCATGCACGCTGCCGTTGACGCGCACCCTCACCTCCTCACCGTCCGCCACGGCGCGCCCTGACTTTGCCGGTTTGCGCTCCCGGAACAACCACTGGTTCTTTACCGGCGCGTATTCATAGGTGAGGCAGTTGTGGTTCGCCAATTCCGAGGGATGCCGCGGTGTGCCGTGCTGTTTCAGGTACGCGGGTGATGCGCAGGGCACGAGCTGCATCTGCCCGATCTTGCGGGCGATGAGGTTGGTATTGCCGAGTTCGCCGATACGAACCGCCAGATCCATGCCCTCTTCCACCAGATCGACAAAACGGTCCGAGACAGAAATGTCGAACAGCACTTCCGGATGCGTGGCCTGAAACAAACCCATCGCCGGCGCCAGGTGCTTCACGCCGAAGTTGATCGAACAGGTCAGGCGGATGGTGCCGCGGGGCCGCGCGGTACTGCTGCCGGCAATGGCTTCGGCCTCCTCCAGATCCGCCAGCAGTTGCAACGCGCGCTCGTGATACGCGTGCCCGCTTTCGGTCAGCGAGATGCGGCGCGTGGTGCGGTTCAGCAGGCGCGTGTCCAGATGCGCCTCCAGGTCGGCCACGTAGCGCGACACCGCGGACGTGGACATGGTCAGTCGCTCAGCGGCACGGGCGAAGCTGCCCTGCTCGACCACCTTCACAAACACATTCATCGCCTGCAGGCGGTCAACGGCCATGGCTCAATTGTTTCAATATTCGGGACAATAAATTGCAATTTACGCTCTTTATCCCGCGCATGGCAACCGCCAGAATCCGTTTCACCAGCTCCCGCTGACCCATCCACCGCGACAACCAACCGTTTTCAGGAGATTCTCATGATCGACTCACGCACCGCCCCATACGCCGCCACGCTGCTGCGCGTCACGCTTGGCGTCATGTTCATAGCGCACGCACTGCTGAAGTATTTTGTGTTCACCCTGCCCGGCACCGCGCAATACTTCCAGTCGCTTGGCCTGCCCGGCGCGCTGGGCTACGCCACCTTTGCCGCTGAACTTATCGGCGGCCTGCTGATTCTCGGCGGCGTTTACGCCCGTTGGGTGGCGCTGGCGCTGGTACCGGTGCTGTTGGGCGCCACCTGGGCGCATGCCAACAATGGCTGGGTGTTTTCCGCCCCCAACGGCGGCTGGGAATACCCCGCTTTCCTCACCCTCACGGCGTTGGTCATGGCCCTGATGGGCGACGGCAAATTCGCCCTTGTCACCAACCGCAACGCCTCCATCTGATCCCTGTTGTTCTCAAACTGAAAGGAAGCACATGAAACTGTATTTTTCTCCCGGCGCCTGCTCACTGTCCCCGCGCATTGCGCTCACCGAAGCCGGCCTGTCGTTCGACACCCAGCGTGTTGATACCAAGACCAAGGAAATGGTCGGCGGCGGCGACTTCTTCAGTATCAACAGCAAGGGTTATGTGCCGGCACTGCAGCTCAACAATGGCGAAGTGCTGACCGAAGGCCCGGCCATCGTGCAGTACATCGCCGACCAGAATCCCTCGTCGGGCCTGGCACCAGCCGCCGGCACCCTGGCGCGCTACCGCCTGCAGGAACTGCTCAACTTCATCACCTCCGAAATCCACAAGGGTTTCAGCCCGCTGTTCGACCCCACCCTGTCGGCCGAGGTCAAGGAAAGCTTCAAGACCAAACTGGGCAAGCGCTTCGACTGGCTGTCCACCCAACTCACCGGCAAGCAATACCTGATGGGCGACCAGTTCACAGTCGCCGACGGTTACCTGTTCACCACGCTCAACTGGGGCCAGTGGGTCGGCATTGATCTGGCCAAGTGGCCGGTGCTGGCCGAGTACCATGCACGCGTCGCCGCGCGTCCTGCCGTACAGACCGCGCTCAAGGCCGAAGGTCTCATCAAGTAATCTTGCACCAAGCCGCTCCCCGGCCCCGCGCCGGGGAGCCCGCATTCCCCAACGCATGGATGGCGGCAAACCCGCTGGCCATCATTGCTGCAAAGCACATCATGAAAAAGCTGCCCACGCTGTTCATTTCCCACGGTTCACCGATGCACGCCATCGAGTCCGGCAAGGCCGGCGACGCCTGGGCGGCAATGGCTGCGGCCCTGCCTGCGCCCAAGGCGGTAGTGATGGTGACGGCGCACTGGGAAACCAATGTGCCCATGCTCTCGGGCAATGCCAGGCCGTCGATGATCTATGACTTCGGCGGCTTTCCCGATGCGCTGTACAAGATCAAGTACGCCGCGCCCGGCGCCCCCGACGTGGCCGCCCGTGCGCAGGCGCTGCTCAAGGAGGCTGGCATCACGGCGGGCATTGACGGCTGTCGCGGTTTTGATCACGGCACCTGGGTGCCGTTGCTGAGGATGTACCCCGATGCCGATGTGCCCATCGTGCAGGTCTCGGTGCAGACCGCAATGAATCCGCGCCACCACTTTGAACTGGGCCGCGCGCTGGCGCCGCTGACTCGCGAGGGCGTGCTGATCGTCGGCTCCGGGCACCTCACCCACAACCTGCGCGACTGGCTGATGACGCACGGTCAGGGAACCCGTGCTTCCTACGCCGTCGAATTCCAGCGCTGGGTGCACCAGCAACTGACCACCCACAATGTCGACGCACTCACCCGCTACCGGCATGAGGCGCCCGAAGCCATCCGCGCCCACCCCACTGAGGAGCACTTCCTGCCCTTGTTTGTCGCACTGGGCGCGGCCGGTGATAACCCGCAGGTGGAACGCGTGTTTGACGGCTTCGAAGGCAATGCGCTGGCGATGGACGCCTATCGCTTTTCATAGCGCCCGCAAGCCAAACTCAAGCACTGGCGCGGCTCCCAGGCCGATTTTGCCCGGGAAGGCGCGCCAAATGGCGATCCGCGACCCAGCGATCCTTTAAAGGCGGATCGCGGTTTCCAGTGCCAGTTCAATCATTTCGCCAAAGCTGGTCTGCCGCGCTTCGGCGCTCATGTGCTCGTGGGTGCGGATCTGGTCGGAGACCGTGAGGATGCCCAGCGCGCGTGCGCCGTATTCGGCGGCGAGGCCGTAAATACCGGCCAGCTCCATTTCCACGGCCATCACCTTCATCTTCTCGAGCTTGTCGAACAGTTCCGGTTGCGGCGTATAGAAGAGGTCTGCTGAAAACACGTTGCCCACCCGCACGGCTTTCTTCTGTTCCTTCGCCACATCGGCCGCCGTGCGCAGCAAGTCGTAGTCCGCGATGGCCGCGTAGTCGTGATCCATCAGGCGGATGCGGTTCACCTTGCTGTCGGTGGATGCCCCCATGGCGATGATGATTTCACCGAGTTTGATGTCCGCCATCAACGCCCCGCAGGAACCGACGCGGATGACGTTCTTTACGCCGTAGTCCTTGATGAGTTCAGTCGCGTAAATGCTGCACGACGGTATGCCCATGCCGTGGGCCATGACCGACACGCGCGTCCCCTGGTAGAAGCCGGTGTAACCAAACATGTTTCGCACAGTGTTGACCTGCTTCGCGTCCTTCAGCCAGTTCTCGCTGATGAACTGTGCACGCAGCGGGTCGCCCGGCATGAGAACGGTTTCGGCGAAGTCGCCCGGCTGGGCATTGATGTGGGGAGTCGGCATGGTTGGCTTTTGTGTGTGGTCAATCCGGCATCGTGCCGTGATCGGAAGTTGAATTCAAGGCGGACGCGGCGTGGTGACCGACGTCAGGCACCGTGCCGCCGATTCAGCCACCAGGCAAACACGCCGGCGGTGGCAAACATGAACAGCGAGTAGATGGCCGCAGGCACGGTCATCACGCTGTTGTTCAGCACATTGAGGGCGATGAAGATGGCCAGCGTGCCGTTGTGGATGCCGATCTCCATGGCAATGGCGATGGCCTGCTTGTCCGGCAGCCGTGCGGCCAGCGGCACGGCATAGCCGATGGCCATCGACAGCAGGTTGAACAGCAGGCAGGCACCGCCGACAATGGCGAAATACGTCGCCAGTACATCGATGTTCTGCACGAACGCGGCGATCACCACCACCGCCAGCAGGACCACCGAGAAGATCCGCACCGGTTTGGAAACACGGTCGCTCAGTGCCGGGAAGCGCGTGCGCAGGAACATGCCGACCACCACCGGTGCGAGGATGATGACGCCAACCTCGATGACCTTGCGAAACGGCGGCGGCACGATCTGGTCAGACGCCATGAAGTACTGCAGCGACAGGCTGACGATAAACGGCAGCGCCAGCAGTGACAGCAGCGAATTGACCGCTGTCAGCGTGATGTTGAGCGCGACGTCACCGTGGGCAAGATGGCTATAGATGTTGGCCGTGGCGCCGCCGGGCGAGGCGGCCAGCAGCATCATGCCCACCGCCAGCTCGGGCGGCAGCCGGAACAGGATCGCAATGCCAAAGCAGACGCCGGTCAGCACCACCATCTGGATGGCGAGGCCGATCAATACCGCCTTCGGGTAGCGCACCACGCGTGCAAAGTCGGCCAGCGACAAGCCGAGGCCGAGGCCCAGCATGATGACGCCGAGCGCGACCGGCAGAAGCAGGTTGGTAATGACGGATTGGCCCACGGGTCAGCTCGCACCGGTTGCAGGAATGCGGCATTGTGCCTGACCGCGGACGCGATCCACCAAGGCCCACCAAGGCAAAGGCGGGTACCGCTGGCGGGCGCTAGAACTCCTTGACTACGTGCTGCTGGCGCCGTGACACGGCCAGCTTTTCCGGGATGCCGCGAATCACCGCCATCCATTGCGAACCACCAGACTCGCCGTCCTCGCCGCCGATGGCTTTTTCAAATCCGGCCACGGCCTTGGTGGCAACGAGCGTGTTGCGGTGGATGCGCGTGAACAGGTCGGCAAATTCTTCTTCCAGCTTGGTGAGCGATTCCTCCAGCAAATGCTCCTTTTGCTGGGTGCGCACCGTCACGTATTTCAGTTCCGCCTTGAGGTACAGGATTTCCTCCACCGGCACCAGCACGATCTTGCCGCGCTCGTGAATGGACAGGTGGCGCCGCCGCGAACTGGTGGCGCTGGCCACCGCCTCGGCCTGCGCCGCCTTCACCACCGACGCCTTGGAAAGCGCCGTCAGCAACCGTTCCTGGCGGATCGGTTTGAGGAGGTAGTCAATGGCATTGAGCTCGAATGCCTGCAACGCATATTGATCGTAGGCGGTACAGAAAATCAGTTTGGGCGGATGCTCCATCTTCGCCAGATGCCGCGCCACTTCCAGCCCGTCCATCACCGGCATGCGGATGTCGGTCAGCACGATGTCGATGCCGCCGCGCCCAATGATGTCAATCGCCTCCACGCCATTGGCGGCCTCATCGGCGATCACCAGCGGGAACTGCTCCCGGCAATCATCCAGCAGATCGCGCAGGCGGTGGCGGGCGGGTGCCTCGTCATCAACGACCAGGATGCGGGCCGGGGGCGGTGTCGTCATTTTCAGACTTCCTGTTTTTCCGTGGGCATGGTGATGGTGACCACGTACTGGTCACGCTGTACATCGGCCTTCAGGCTGGCCTCCGCGTCAAAGTGTAACTGCAAGCGCTCCTTGATGTTGGCGATGGCCATGCGGTTGCCGCTGACGTGCGTCGAGCCGCTGTGAAACGGATTGGTCAGGCGGATCACCACCTGTGACGCGGACGGTTCGATGTCAATGCTGAGCACGCCGGCACCCTCGCGCGGCTCGATGCCGTGATAGACCGCGTTCTCCACCAGCGGCTGCAGGATCAGCGGCGGTACCATCGCATTGCCGGGCATGGCATCCACGTTCCACTTCACCACCAGCCGGTCACCGAGGCGGATCTCCTCGATTTCGAGATATTTGCGGCATAGGGAAATCTCATCGGCCAGTGGCACCAGCTTGCGGTTGTCGGCCATCAGTACCCGGAACAGGTCGGACATGTCCTCCAGCATGCGCTCGGCGCGACGCGGTTCGCTGCGGATCAGCGACAGCACTGCATTGATACTGTTGAACAGGAAGTGCGGCCGGATGCGCGCCTGCAAAGCCTGCAAGCGCGCCTCGATCAGCGCCGGCGACAGGGCGCGCGAACGCATGTCGAAGTACAGCAGCACCACGCCCGTGGCAAAGGCAAAAAAGAACATGACCTGCCAGATGCTGGCGGGCTGGGCCGCGACCAGGAACTGGCTGAGTACGAACCACGACACGGCGCCGATCACTGCCTCCAGCGCGAACAGCGTGGCCACACCCTGCCAGTAGCTCACCTTCACCAGCACCGGCCGCAGGGCGCACGCCAGCAGCATCGACAGAATGATGGACGGCTGCGCCACGGTTGAGATGCGCAGGTACTGCTGCAGGGCATCCGGCCCGTCGGCGCGAACCACGGCGGCCGCGAGGCACAGCAGGTTCACGATGATCAACAGGCGCAGCATGATGCCCAGATTGCAGAAATTGGGCAGGCGCGCGGTGGGCCCCGGCGCGGAGGTGTCTGCAGGGGGATGCTTTATACTCGGCATGACTCGATTGTGAGTGAAATCCGCTGCGAAATACAACGCCACATGTCCGACCAGAACAACCAATCATCCCCCGCCGGCAGCCCCTCCGGACACTTTTCCGCACGGTTTTCCGAGCCCGTCAGCGAGCTCGTCAAGCGTTTCACGGCTTCCGTCACCTTCGACAAGCGCCTGGCCGCAGTCGATATGCAGGGCTCGCTGGCGCACGCAAAAATGCTCGCGAAGCAAGGCGTGATCACCGCGCAGGACCTCGCCGACATCCAGCGCGGCATGGCCGCGATCGAGGCCGACATCCGCGCCGGCACGTTTGAGTGGCGCGTCGACCTCGAAGACGTGCACATGAACATCGAGTCGCGCCTCATTGCCGCGATTGGCGACGCGGGAAAACGCCTGCACAC
>CAYSKY010000010.1:16437-22180 GCA_964431425.1 uncultured Burkholderiales bacterium | reverse complement strand
CGATTGCTTCATGCTCCCAGCCGAGCATCCCCACGACTACCAGCTTCAGATTCGGGTGGTGTATGGCTATCAGATGCTCCCAGGCCGCCAGCAAGGTCGCGTGATTCTTGCGTGGCTCGATCGTGGAAACAATCAGCAGATAGTCCTCGATGGCGGGTGGATCTTGCAGCCTCTTCCCGGTGCCCTGGCTGCTGACCTCCCGGTTGGCCTGGACATTCAGTCTCGTCTTGACGATCTCGGTGACCCGCTTGGCGTCCGAGTCCTCGTCAAAATAATGCTCGGAGATCATGTTGTGAATGGTTACCGAGCGGGATTCAACCTCGGGAAACACCGACAGTAAATCGTGGCGCGTCGCATCTGATACACAGGCAAAATGTGCTCCCGAAGCAACGTTGCGCCGCAGCGCATGGTAGTGGGAAGCCTGGTGGTAGTGGCGATCCGATATCGTGTGCGGCATCAGCAACGGAATCGCATCGTGATATCGCACGATCAGCCTGGTATTGGCTGATACGGTTCCGGGATACGGCGTTTCCGCAACCATGACATCAAAGTCACGGGTATCGATGCGGGGATAGAGCGCGTAGCCGACGCGCCGCATAGCGAGTGCGCACCGGTGCATCGCCGTCCAGGGTACGCGCGCCACCCGGTATTCGGCAGAGGTAACCGCGTCAAAGTCGGCCGAATGCAGCGTCCTGGCAAACAGGCTGCGCCAGATGAAGTCCTTGAAATGGTGGGGGTCAAATCGCCCCAGTTCCTCTACGCCCCCCAGCAAATGCCGCAAGGCCATGCCGACGGCGGCCAAATGCGCGTTTGACAAATCCTGCTTCGACGAAACCACCACCCGCGAAAGCCGGTTCAGTTGTTTGTGCACCGGTAGTGCGGCGGCTGTTTTCGCGTCGGCCGGTAATGCCTTTGCCAGAACGTACCCGCTGCTTTGGATCAGGCCGGTTGCGTTGATTTCAGGGATCGCGCACAGGCCTCTGAACAACAAACGTGTTTCCTGTGGAATGCCGGCATGCCCATCGAGTGCGGGCCGCATTTCCAGCAGGACGTTGAGTCTCTTATCGGTCATTTCGCCGTACAGCTTCAGACTTCCACCAGTTTCGGAACATTCGCCATGCCCAGTTCGTGCATGTAAAAGTCGTACGCCCGATCCACGTCGTCAAATGGGTAGAGTTTGCCCTGGTGCAAAACCGCCGCGCGTTTGCAATAGAGCTTGATCACGTTGGCATCGTGCGACACCAGAATGAACGCCCTGTCCTTGCGCTTGTGAAAAAGTTCGATGTGACATCTTTCGTGAAAGCGGACATCGCCGACCACCATCGCCTCGTCGATCAAAAAGCAGTCAAACTCAATCGCCATCGAAAGGGCAAAAGCGAGCCGGGTCAGCATTCCGTGCGAGTAATTCATGACCGGTTCGCGGAAATAGATGCCGAGTTCGGTGAACTCTTCGACGAAAGGCACCAGTGGCTTGTAGTCGATGCCGTGAATCCGGCAGACGAACTTCAGGTTGTCCAGCCCGGTCAGGTGCGTCTGGAAGGCGCCGCCAAATGCCAGCGGCCAGGAGACGCTCATGCCGCGACGGATTCGGCCCGACGTTGGCTTTTCTGCACCGCTGATCAACCGGATCAACGTGGATTTTCCCGCGCCGTTCTGACCAAGAATGCCGATATTGGCGCCACGCTCCAGTGAAAAACTGACCTTGTCGAGTATGGTGCGCGGGCCAAATCTCGTCGCGTAGGTCTTGCTGACATTTTCAACCGAAATCATCTGCCCTCCACTTTCTCGCCGGCGTCACGGACGAGATAGAGCCCAACCAAGGAGAGAAGCAGGCAGGAGGTTGCCATGTAGCCAACATCGAAATGTGTTCTGACCGTATTTCCAAAGTAGCCATCGCGCAGCATCTCCACCCCATGCACCATTGGTAGCAGTAGCACTACTTCACGCAGGGATGGTGAAAGCCAGTCCGCCATGAACGCGGCCCCGGAAAGCGGGAACAGCAGATAGGAAGCCGGACCCCACAATTTCTCAACAATATGGCTGTATGCGGTACCGGCACCAATGGCGAATGCGAGTGCCGTCCCAAACCAGGCCAACATCAGCCAGCCAAACAAAACTTGTAGTGGATCGACCGGCGCCGCCATCCAGCCGATCGCGGTAAAAAAGGTCGCCAGAATCGCGAATGACCCGGTCGCGCCTGCGATCTCCAGGACGCTGCGCGTAATGAAGACGTCGATGACTTTGACGTTGCGATGGAACAGCAAGGGAAAGTTGGCTTCGATTGCCATCAGCGACCGGTTGGCACAATTGCGCCAAAGCAGCACCGAGGAGTATCCGGTCACCGCAAACGCCACAATCGGCAGACTGGAACCGTGATTCATTCCGGCTACAGTCCAAAGCGTTGCCACACCGATAGTGAACAACATCGGCTCCGCAATCAGCCAAAGCACGCCAAGGTTGTCTCGCCCGAAGCGCGTAATCACCTCGCGCATCATTAGCGCGTGCAGGGTCCGGCTTTGAATCGTGAGCGACCGCAACAGTGAGACTTCGTCACTCATGTTGCCGACGTCAGTCCGTGTGCTCTTTGATGCTGGCGACCAACAGGCTTACCACGCCCCACGCCACCAGCCCCAGCACAAACACCATCAGGATCGAGCGGATACGCTTCGGCTCCATGGCCTTATCTGGCAAGTTGGGTTGCACCAGTCTTTCCAGATAAAGCTGCTTGCGCAGCGCTTCGCTGCGCGCCGATTCCAGCGACGTCAGCGCGGCGGCCAGTTGTTTCTCGGCGAATAACTTGTCCAATGCCAGCCGCTCGTAGGCGGCGGATTTTGACGTCAGGGAACCGTCGGCGCCGGCCACCTTCGAGGTCTCGGCCGAGATGGCCTTGCGCAGGTTTTCCACCCGGCTGGTCAGCGAGGCCACCTGCGGATTGCTCGGTGAAACGCGCTTGATCTGGTCCAGTTGCGCCTGTGTACTGAGCAATTCTTCCTGCAGCTTGGCCACGCCCTGCAGTTGCAACGCCGATTGCCGGTCAGGGTCGAACACGGTCTGAGTGTTGCGAAAGCCGGCCAGCGCGGCGGCGGCCGATTTGATCTTTTCCTCGGCCGTGGCCACTTCCTGCTCGGCGGTCTTGATCAGGTCCTGGCGGCTGCGGTCGTTGAGGTTGTTCACCAGCCGCTCGCCCATCTTCAGTAACAGGTCGTTGATCTGCTTGGACGCGTCTGCCGTAAAGGCCCGCACCTGCAATGTCGTGATCGACGACGCCGTGTCGTAATCAATGCTCACGTGCTTGCGGTAGTAGCGGTGGAAGGCTTCAAAGCTGTCGTCCCAGTCCAGGCCGGGAAATCGGTTGATGAAGTCGGCATCCGGACTGGTATAGCCCTTGCGGACGGCAAGCTTCTGGTCCAGTTCCGTCAGCGCATCGCGGGACAACACAAAGTCGTGCACCGAATAGGTGTCGTCCTGCGAGCGCGAGAATCCGCTCCCCTGCAGCAGTGCACTCAAGCCGGTCTGCGCCTGGCGCTGGGGGCTGCGCACCACAAACCGTGACTCGGAGATGTAGACGTCGGAGGCGATCAGTCCGTAGTAGAGGATGGCGATGGTGGTGGGCAGCACCACCGTCAGCAGGAAGATCCAATTGATGCGCTTGCCCTTCTTGGGCGGCTCGGTCCAGACCGGCGGAGGTGACGCAAATTCATGCGGTCGCAGGCGCTGCACGTCGGGTGCCGCCACGGCCGCATCCGGTGCCGGGGCAACTTGCTGGGTCTGTGCGGTTGCCGGCAGGGTACCCGCGTGTTCCGGGGCGGCCGGCGCCGGCGATGTGTCGGTGGCCGGGATTGCTGCGGGCTGTTGGTTGCCGTTTTCCAATATGGTGGTTTCCGTGAGGTGGCGATCAGGCCTTGCTGGCCGCGGACGCGGTGCGCCCATAGACGTCCTGGAAGCGCACGATGTCATCTTCGCCCAGGTATTCGCCGCTTTGCACCTCGATCATCACCAGTTGGATGAGACCGGGGTTTTCCAGCCGGTGCTTGTGGCCGGCCGGAATGAAGGTGGACTGGTTGGCTTCCAGGAACATTTCCTTCTCGCCATTCACCACCCGCGCCATGCCGTGCACCACCACCCAGTGCTCGCTGCGGTGATGATGCATCTGCAGCGAAAGTGACGCGCCGGGCTTTACCTCGATGCGCTTGATCTTGTAGCCCGGGTCTTCCTCCAGCACGGTGTAGGTGCCCCAAGGGCGGTGTACCGTGCGGTGCAACTTGTAGGATTCGTGCCCCTTGGCTTTCAGGCCGGCATACACATGCTTGACGTCCTGCGCGCGGCTTTTGTCCGCCACCAGCAGCGCATCCGGCGTGTCGATGATGATCAGGTCCTTAACGCCCACGGTGCCGATCATGCGGTCGCCGCCCTGGATGTAGCAGTTCGCCGTGTCGTGCATCAGCGCCTCGCCCTCCACCCGGTTGCCGTTGAGGTCCTGTGCCGACAATTCACCGATGGCGTTCCACGATCCGATGTCGCTCCAGCCGATGTCGCAGGGCACCACGCTCATGTGCGATGACTTCTCCATGACCGCGTAGTCGATGGAGTTGTCGGGCACGGCGGCAAACAGGTCGGCATTCAATTCCATCTGGGTGACGCCTTTGCCGCCGATGACCGGCGACTCGGCCATGCAGGCCCGCGTCGCGTCCAGAATGGCACCGGCATGCTGCCCCAGCTCGCGCAGCATCGCGCCGGCAGAAAAACAGAACATGCCCGAGTTCCACAGGTATTTCCCGGAAGCCAGGTACTCCATGGCTTTTTCCAGCGACGGTTTTTCCACAAAGCGGATCACCTTGTTGGCGTCGGCTTCAATGTAGCCATAACCGGTTTCGGGCGTATCGGGCTGGATGCCGAAGGTGACAATGGCACCGCCAGCCGCCAGCGTTGCCGCCTGCAAGGCCGCTGCCTTGAATGCATCCGGGTTGGAAATCAGATGGTCGGCCGGCAGTACCAGCATGACGGCGTCCTCGCCGTGCGTCTTGGCCACATGCAGGGCCGCGGCGGCCACGGCAGGCGCCGTGTTGCGGCCGAAGGGCTCCAGAATGAAGGAAGTCGGCAACTTGCCGCTGTTGACCTCGCGGAACTCATCCTGGGTCTTGAACAGGAGTTCGCGGTTGGTGACGGTCAGGACTTCGGCGCAGCCGGCCACGCTCGCGCCGCGCAAAAAGGCTTTCTGCAGCAGGCTCTGGCCATCCGCGAGGCGGATGAAGGGCTTGGGATGGGTTTCGCGCGAAACCGGCCACAGCCGGGATCCGGCGCCGCCACACAGGATGGTCGGGATGATTTTCATTCGGCAGGGTACGGGCTGATAGGGACGTTTTGTATCTTACACTGGGACTCAGGCACGGTTCCGGTCACGCCATCGCGTGAAAGCGGGAGTGCGGCCCTTTGTCGGCTCACCAGGTACGCCCGCCCACTCCGGGTTGCGGGCGAAGTTTCAGCTAGCGAGGGGGTTTGCTGCGCAGCGCCGCCACCACCTTGCTGATTCGCGCCGCGGCATCCGCCGATGGCCTGGGCGCCGCCAGTACCGCCGCCAGTAGCGCCTCAGGTCCCGCCGGCCCGGACGGCTGCCATCAGCACACGCTCCGTGGCCGCGAAGATCCCGTAATCGCGCAAGTTGCGGGCAGTGGGGCCGGGCCAAATGCGTAAGCCTTCGACTAACCCCTGTGTCCGGCGCAAGACTTCGTCGGTTAGCAAAAAC
>CAYSKY010000010.1:13402-16427 GCA_964431425.1 uncultured Burkholderiales bacterium | reverse complement strand
CCGCCAGTACCGCCGCCAGTAGCGCCTCAGGTCCCGCCGGCCCGGACGGCTGCCGGCCTTCCAGCGCCAGTTTCATGGCGCGCAGTTTCAGCATGCGGCGGTCTTCCGCCATTGCGGGTGGTGAAGGAATATCCAGAGCCGATTCCAGTTGCAGCAGTTGTTCCCGCAGCGCGGCATCGTCAGCCGATGCGTTCTTACCGGCCTGCGCGGCCGAAAAACGCTTGCTCATGGCCGCTTCCCATGCGGGTGGCAGTGTGGGCAAGGCAGCCCAGGCCTCCTGGTGTATTTCACCTGCGGCGGCTTCTGCGGCGGCACACAGGGCAAGTTTGCTAGTCAGGGCATCGCAGGTGACGCCCCATGCACGCTGGGCGCTGCCGGCCAGCAGTTGCTGTGCGGCGTCGCGGGCGCTGCGAAAGCGCGCATCCAACTTCGCCGCGACGTTGCGGGGCGCTTCGCCTGACTTGCGCCACAGGTTGTCCACGTCGGCGATGGTACGTTTGATCTCGGCCGCGGTCGTTTCGGTGTTGAGCGCGGCCAGGCGATCAATCAGGGCAACCCGCCCCGTTTCATTCGATTTGAGCTCGTTGTCGCGCGCGGCGTGGGCCGCATCGCGGGCCTTGAAGACGGCGTCGGTGGCGGCCTTGAACTGGACCCAAAGCGCGTTCTCCACGTTGCGCGCCAGCGGCAGGCCCTTGGCTTGTTGCTGCCATTCCGCCTGCAATTCACGCACCTTGTTGATGGTGTCCCGGCCGCGCGCATCGGCCGACAGCGCGGCAGCACGCTCGATGAGTTTTTCGCGCTTGAGCTTTTCCACATGGCGCGCCTCGTTGAGCGGCGTTTCCAGCCGCGCCACGCTGGCGGCAAGTTGTTTGGCGAGTCCATCCTGTGCCTTGCGGGGCACCGTATGCTGCACGGGGCCCAGCTTGCGCCACTCGGTCTGAAAATGGTCCAGGCTGCGGGCGATGGCGCGCCAGTCGGCCGCCTGGGTGCCAACGTCAGAGCCCACAGCAGCGCTGACCGCCACCGCAGGCAGCGCGGTTTCAGCGCCGGCTTGCGGCGCGTCGCCGGTGGGCTGTTCCACCGGCATATTCAACACGGGCTCTGCCGGCAAATGCGGCGCTGGCTCCGCCAGCACATGAGGGGCCGACTCCACCGCGATCTCCGGGGCTGCCTCCATGCCCGGTACCGGTTCCGTCACCACGACCGGGATTGCCGCCGTGTCCACGGACGTCAAATCCGCCGGGGCTTTTTTGGCCGGTGCGGCTTTTGGGGGCTTCCTTTTCGGCGCAGTTTCGCCATGAAGAGGGATGGCATCAAGCGCCTCAATCAACTTGCGGCGCGCTTCCAGGTTTTCCTGGCGCGCGGCTTTTTGCTTCGCGAGCTGTTCGGCAACCGGGGTGTAGGCGGTTTTCAGTGCGGTATCAAACCGTTGCCACAGCTGCTTGTTGGTTGCGCCACCGAGCTTGTCCAGTTCCTTCCAGCGCTCGCGCAGCTTGTCGATGGCGTCGGCATGGGCGCGCAGCGCCAGCTTGGGCGCGGTGATTGCCGTGGCCAAGGCTTCCGCCTCCGCCACCACATCTTCACGCACACGGCCACCGCCCCAGTGCTGCCAGCCCCGCAGGCGCGCATATTCGGCCTGCACCACTTCAATCCGCGCGGTCAGCTTTTTGTCAGGTGAAAAGCCCTTGAGGGCGTTATCGATGGTGGTGAGCAAGGGGGCCACATCGTTCAGATGTCCGGCAGCCAGAGCGGTTTCGGCCTCCACGACCTGTTGGGTCATCGCATCAATTTTCTCGCGCTGCGCCGCCTGCGATAGCTCGCGTTTCTGCTGGAGTTCCTGCTGGTTGCGGCTGTTGCGCTCGGCCGAATCGGTGTGCTGCCAGCGCGCGAAGCCGGCGTCGAGAATGCGGGCAATGGCGGCATGCTGGACGGCCGGCAGTGCCTGCCATTCCGCAGCGCGGGCGGTGCTGTCGACCATGGGCTCACCGGCCGTGGCCAGTGCGGCCAGCCAAGCGTGGCGCGCTTCGAGCGCTGTGGCCAGGTCGCGCGCTTCAAGCAGGGTGGTGCGCATTTCGCCAATACGGTTTGATTTGGCATCAGGTGTTTCGGGTGGCGCGGCAGCCAATGCGGCATCGATTTGCGCACATGCCGGCGCCAGCAAAGAACGCTCCTTGTGGTCCTGCGCCACTTCCTGGCACAGCGCCACCAGTCGCGAGGCGGCCTGGGCGGACTCGGCCAGCCAGCGCTTGGTGCGCTGCTGCTGGTCGCCCCGTTCACGGGTGACGGCGGTCAGCTGCTGCCAGCGCTCGCTGAACTGCGTCACCTGTCCGGCTTCCAAATCCGTCGTGGCCAGTGCCTGCCAGGCTTTGTCCAAATCGACCAGCCGGTTGGCCGGTACCGACGCTTCCTGCAGCAGGTCACCCGCCTGCCGGATCAGTTCATCGGCGCTGGCGCGCGCTTCGCGCCGGGCAACCGTGCCCTCGTAGCGTTTCTTGGCATCGCGGTGCACGCGGCGGTCGTGGTCACGAAATTCGCGTTCGGCGCGCCGCAGCGTCTCTTCGCCGGCAATGGCATTGACCGCCGCGCATTTGAGATCGACGGCAGGGGCCGCGATCGCCAGTGCCAGCAGGGCCTCGTCGTCACCGGCCGCCGCCTTGAGCTTGTCATCCCACGCCTGGCGCTCGGCACGTGCCGCTTCCTCGGCGGCTGCCGCCAGTTCCGCGGGCGTCGGGGCAGGGTCGTCCTTGCCAAAGATCTTGTTGAACATGAAGTGGTGCTGGGCAGCCGGTAGGGGGAATGCAGTCATTTTGACACTTCCCGCCCCTGCCGACGCGCCATGCCATTCACGGGCGGTGATTTGGCCAAAGACCGTCCGTCTATAATCGGTGCGTTCATCCTTCCGGCTTCTTTCCCCATGCGCAAACTTCCGATCATCGCCACTCTGCTGCTGGCACAGGCCGTCCACGCCCAATCCGACAACAGCGAGCGGGTTTTCCAGAACGCCCTCAAGTACACCGCACAGATC
>CAYSKY010000010.1:6212-13392 GCA_964431425.1 uncultured Burkholderiales bacterium | reverse complement strand
GGGTCGGGCTTTCTCGTCGACCGCGAGCGCGGCTGGGTGATGACCAACGCACATGTGGTGTCGCGTTCGCCCGTCAAGCTGGAGCTGTCGTTTCATGGCACGGAATTCGGCGAAGCCAGGCGTGTTTACGTGGACCCGTTCCTGGATCTGGCCATCGTCAGCGTCGGCGAGCGGGCCCGCGACGCCAAGGTTGAGGAGGCGCCCCTCGATTGCGGCGAGCCGCCGCCAGTCGGGCAGGCGGTGGGGGCGTTCGGCCACCCCTGGGGACTTAAATACACCGGCACCCGCGGCATCATCTCCGGCGTCACGGCGCGCATGGAAACCGAACTGCTGCAAACCGACGCGCCGATCAACCCGGGCAATTCCGGCGGTGCACTCATCAGTTTCACCAGCGGCAAGGTGGTGGGGATCAATACCGCGTCTTTCAGCGGTTCGCAGAACACCAATTTCGCGGTGGCCATGAAGTACGCCTGCCGGGTGCTGGACATGCTGCGCGCCGGCAAGGATCCCTCGCCACCCGACATGCCGGTGGTGTACTTCAAGGACCTCGACGAAAAGAAGGTTTTGCGGGTTGCCAAGTCTTACCTGCAACCCGGGCTGCTGGCCTTGCAGACGCGCGACGTAATCAAGAGTGTGACGGGCGTCGCGGACAAGATCGAGAATGAAACCCAGTTGTTCCATGCCCTGCGCGGCCATCTGGACAATGTCGCGCTCAAGATTGAGCGCGACGGCCGTGAAATCGAGATCAAGGGGCGCCTGCGCCCCTCGCCGAAGGCACTGGAACGCACCGGCACGTTTGTATCCGGCATCCTGTTCGGGCCGGTGGGCATGCGCGATGCGGCCGAGGTCAACGTTGGCAAGATTTCCGTTCACTACGTCGAAGCCGGCTCGCAGGGACAATTCAGCGAAATCCAGCGCGGCGATTTTCTGGAAGAAGTGGACGGTGCACCAGTGACCAATCACGAGGAACTGTTCGAGGTGCTCACCAAAAAGCGCGCCGCTGGCGATACCGTCACCATGAAGCTGCGTCGCATCGACGGCGGCAAGGGCATCTTCACCTACATCGAGCGCAAGCTGCGCATCACGCGCCTGGAGAAGGTGACGGAGAAGAGCGCGCTTTAGCAGGCTTGCTGAAGCCGCGAGCCTGCATCCGCAGGCCAAACTCAAGTGCTGGCGCAGCGTCCAGGCCAAAAACGCCCTGAGAGCCGCGCCAATGCTTGAGTTTCAGTGCTTCATGAAATCAGGTCCGCGAGATCAAAGGCCCAGGAAGCCTTGATGAAAATCTCGTTCTGGCGCCGCTTGAAGGATGCATCAGGGTCGCTGGTGCGCGAGGTGTTGGCCCCAACGTAGATGTTGGTACCCAGCCCTCGCAAATGCCCATACACCACAGAAAGCGTCTCGGTTTTCTGGTCGGCACTGAAGCCCGGCGCGAAGTAGGCGAGGTTGCGTTTCACGCCGTTGTACTGGCCGATGAGGCGCAGGTTGTCGCGCGCCGTGAAGTGGTAGACGGAGGTCAGCTGAATGGCGCGCTCGCGGATGACAAAATCTGCAGGCCCCGGCCGGATGTCGCTTTTTCCCATCACCGATTCATCAATGCGCGGCTCGATTTCCCAGCGGTTGGAAAGGCGCAACGTGGCGTTGGCGCCGATGTAATACCCGCGCCGGTTGGCGTTGTTGGCCACGTCTGCGCGATCGCCGACGGCCGCCTCGATGTAGTAGCGGGAAAGCCATGTCCCCGGCGAGCGTTCGATGTAGGCGAAGAACTGGTCGCGCTTGAGCGGGTTGCCGTCGTTTCGAAAACGTACCAGCGTGTTGGGGCGCACCTCGATGCCGATATTGGTGTTACGTGCGGCCGACAGGAACACGCCCGGCACCGTTTGCTGATAAATCACGCGCCCATCCGGGTCGGCCTTGTACGTGAGACTCACGTACGGCGAGACCTCCGTGAATGGTCCGACCTCGAGCCATTTGCGCTGGAAGGTCTGGTAGACATTGGTATAGCCCACCTGGCTGAAGAACCCGTTGTCGGCGCGAAACCCGCGTCCCACACGCTCCACCCCGCCTTCGAAATTCCACACCGCATCGCGGTAGAAGTAGTCCAGCAGCGCGGCGGTGTCGGTGCGCGGCAGGTCGCCGCGCGGGTTGCGCGGGTCCTTGGTGTCACTCACCATCACCTGTCCGCGCACGCGCGCCTCGCCGCTTGGCCGCCACACAAAGTCGGTGCCGATCACGCGGTTGTAGGCCGCCGGCAATCCGGCCGCGCTTTCGTAGCTGCGATCGGTGATGAGCGCCCCGGCAGACCAGGTGCCGTTGTGGGTGCGGTAGCGAAAGATGCTCGCCTGTGACTTGGTGTCCTGTGTGGCGAAGTCCGTATTGAGCGCGTTGGGCAGGAGGATCAGTCCCTTGCCGTCGTCGCGTGCCGTCAGGAACGTGAAGTCGCTGGTGTCAAAGCGGCGTGTGAGGCGCGCGCCCCAGGCCGGGTCGGTGATGGAGCGTGTGTAGATGGCCCCGTTGAAGGGCGAAGAAAGAATATCTGCACCCTCGAGAAAGAACGGGCGCTTCTCGGGGAAGAACAGGGCGAACTGGGCATTGGCGGCCAGCTGCGGCGTATCGAGTTCCACCTGGGAGAAGTCGGGATTGATGGTGGCATCAAACACAAGATCTGCACGTGGGCGAAGCTTGATGTCAGCACCGACAATGAAGCTGTCCTTGTTGGTGGTTCCGCCGCTGTTGATGCGGTCCGAGGTGCGGCGCATGGTCAGCTGTGGCGTCACCGTGAGTTCGCGGCCGGGGGGCAGTTCAAGCATCCCCACCAGCGGCTGTGCATAGCACTGGAAGCAGTTGGCGTCACGCGGGATGCGCGCATTGGCCAGCCGGTACTGCTCATCACGCGCGATGCCGCGAAACACCAGGAACGTCCAGTTGGCAGAGGGCGGGTCGGAGTAGCGCAGCGTGGAGAACGGAATTCGCATCTCCGCCTGCCAGCCGGTCGGCGTGATGCGGGTGATCACCTCGAACTCGAAATCGGGCGAGTAGTCCTCGTTTCCCGTGTCCTCGTTGTACAGTCCGTCGCCAATCGCCCCTGCCGCATTGACGCGAAAGATCTGCGCGAACTTGCGCGTGCCGACCGGGTCGATGTGCACGGCAAAGAAATCCTGCGAGCCCTGCACCTGATCGCGCCGCACCAGCGGTGCATCCAGCTTTGACGTATCTGGATCGGTGGCGGTGAGTGCCAGGTACAGCGAGTGCTTGTCGTAGGCGATCCGCACTTCGCTCGGGTACTTGGCCGCGACCCCGTCGCGCGGACGATACTCAAAGAAATCCCGGACTGGCACGGAACGTGACCACACGGCTTCATCGAACTGGCCGTCGATCTTGATGGATTCGCCTGCTTCCAGCCGGGTGGCCGTGAGTGCAGGCAGGCGCCGGTCTTCAATGGACTGCGCCAGCACGCCGACGGAAAGCAACGCGCCGGCAAACATCATCAGAAGTGGGCTCACGCGCATGGCTTTGCTCTCCATTGGACGCCGGGCACGAGGCCAGGCGCAGAATGTCGGCAGTCTATTTCGGGGCGGTCTCAACGCAATCCGCGCTCGGACGGAATGCAGAAATCAGGGTTTGAAACGCGAAAACGCGCACCACTGCCGCAGAGAGGCGGTGGCCACGAGCAGGCACAAACAGGCAAACGTTGCAATCTCGGTACGAAATCACTCGCGCATTTGCACGGGAATGCAATCTCCGCCGAGCGATGCGGCGAAGATTACCCGACTTTGAAGCATCAGTCGTTACTGGCATTCGACAGGAATTTCCCGCGCAATACTCGCAGGGCGGCACCGGTCGGGCATCGCCGGGAGCGCACTGGCGAGGGGGGCTGAGCGGGGTTTCGCATTCACGCCTGCGCGTGAAGGCGCCGCGAGGCCGGACGAGGCTCCGTCCGAGTCCCCCGCGCAAGCGGGGATCGACACCGCGCGGTACGGCGAAGATTGCCCGACTTCGAAGGCTCAGTCGTTGCTGGTATACGACAGGAATTTTTCGGGCGATACGCGCAGGGCGGCACCGGTCGGGCAGGAACGCACACAAGCCGCGCCGCCTTTGATGTCCTTGCACATGTCGCACTTCACGGCCTTCTTGGCGAGGGTCTTGTCTTTGCTCTTCGGCACGCGGCCCGGTTCGTATCCGGCGCCCAGCAACAGCCAGGAAATAAGGCTCGGCCGGCTCTTGTTCGGGTCCACCGGTGCCAGCTGGATCACGCCGTAAGGGCAGTTCTTTTCGCAGTTGCCGCAACCGATGCAGGTGTCGGCGATGTATACCTCGCCGTTGGCAGAACGGTGAATCGCGTCCGGCGGGCAGTCCTTCATGCAATGCGGATGCTCGCAGTGCCGGCAGGAGGTCGGTACGTGAATCTGGGCGAATGTCGGTCCGGCCTCACGATTAAGCCGTGAGGTACCGCCGTGGGTTTCGGCGCACGCCTTCTCGCAGTTGTCGCAGCGGATGCACAGCGCCTCGTCAATGAGCAGCACGTCGGTGGCTTCACCGAGGCCCTGCGCCATCAGGAAGGATATGAGGTTTCCGGATTCGCCGGACTCCATTGCCTGGTTGGTGCGTACGCGGTCCATGGAACGGCTGTCGACCTGCGCGCGCACCGTGGAGTGCGATGACATCACCTCGGTGAAGCGGGTGGCGTCGAGCATGATGCATTCGGTCGGCACGGCGGCACGCACAGTGGCGGAACGCGGCGCATCCGACATCAGCGCCATTTCGCCCACGTAGTTGCCCGCCGCCACATAGGACAGCACAATCTCCTTGCCGGCGATGATGCGCGAAACTGTCACCGAGCCGCGACGGATCAGATATAGGCCGTCGGCCTTGTCGCCTTCATTGAACAGCGCCTCATTGGTGCCGAATTTCTTGATGACGGCGCCTTCGATCAGGTAATCGACTTCGCTCTCGCGAATGGTCGCCGACAGGTACTGGCGGATGGCGCGGCGCATCATCACCTTGTCGAGGGTGCGGCGCACCGATTCCACCGAGGCAATGAGCTTGAGCATCGTCCGGCGCGGTGTTTCCAGCAGCAGCGTGCGCTTCTGCGCGCGGATGGTGGCGGTACGGCGGCGGCCGGACAGCAGGCCCAGCTCCCCGAAGAATTCACCCTTGCCCAGCTGGAATGCAATTTCGGCACCGGTGCTGGTGGTGGCTTCAACCACCACACCACCTTCAACGATCGAATAGAACGAATTGGTGTAATCGTTCTTGGAGAACACCACCGCACCTTCTTCGGGGCGATGGATTTCACTCTCCAACAGCAGTTCGCGCAATTGCAGCAGCGTGAGACCCGACAGCAGCGGCACGCTTTGCTGGATGTGGGTGATGGCTTCTGAAACGGTGGTGATCTTGACGTTCTTGAACTTGGCCTTGAGCACCGGCTCGTCGGCTGGTTCGACGTTGTTACCCATGATGTATTCCACGGCTTCGTAGCCCTGGTTCATGGCCTGCTTGATCAGCGGATAGC
This sequence comes from uncultured Burkholderiales bacterium, assembly GCA_964431425.1. Taxonomy (GTDB): domain Bacteria; phylum Pseudomonadota; class Gammaproteobacteria; order Burkholderiales; family Usitatibacteraceae; genus UKL13-2. Next base: position 7,883 of record CAYSKY010000010.1, on the reverse strand, counting down.
CGCCCAGCGCGCCGACGACGTACATGCCCGGCACGTTGGACTCATACTGCGGCGACAGCACAGGCACCGCACCCGGATCGTCATTGGGAAACTTGATGCCGAAACTTTCCACGAGCTTGCGCGGCGCGGTGGCACCGAGGCGTGCAATCACCCGGTGGCAGGGGATGACTTCGCCGCCCGCAGGCCCCTTGGCGTTGAACTTGGCGGGGGCGCCGGAATCCGGATCGGCGTCCAACACCACGCTCTCCACCTTGGTGCCGTAGCGGCATTCAACCTTGCCGTCCTTGATGGCGGCCAGCACCAGGTTGAGGTTGCCTTCCTTGCAGCGCGCGAATTCGTCGTTGCGATTGATGAGAATGACGCGGTTCTGGTTCGACAGTGCCAGTGCGTTTTCGATGGCCGCATCACCTGCGCCGACCACGATGATGGTCTCGTCGGAAAACTCGTCGGGGTCGTTCAGCTGGTATTGCACCATCGGCAGGTCTTCGCCGGGCGCGCCCAGCTTGCGCAGGTTGCCCTGCAGGCCGATGGCCAGGATCACGGCTTCGGCCTCGACGGTGGACTTGTTGGCCAGCGTGATGGTAAAGCTGCCCTTGCTACCGGTGATGGCGGTGACCTGGGCGCCATAGCGGATGTTGACGTTGTACTTCTTGAGTTCCTCGTCCCAGGCACCGATGATGGATTCGCGCGAACCGGCCGAAAAGCTCATCGGGCTGCGCAGCGGTAGCACGCCCGGCTCGGCCATCACGTGCTTGCCCTTCTGGTACTTGTAGATGGTGTCGGCCGCATGCTGCTCGGCTTCCAGCAAAACGTGTGAAATCTTCAGTTCGGCCGCATGGCCCGCCGCAGACAATCCGGCAGGCCCCGATCCGATGATGGCAATTTTGAATTTGTCACTCATGTGAACTCTCCGTCACCTGCTGGCCAAACCATGCTGCCGGCTGGCGGAATGGCTGCTACGTCCCGGCCCGGCTTGCGCCGGTCCGGATCCACTTATTTGATTTGGGCGCGCAGGTCTTTCATCTGCGCGGTGAACTGCTGAGGCTGATACTTCTCGTCATTGATCAGGAGCTGGTTGAGCTTCTTCAATGAGGCATTGAAGTTGGCCGCACCGGGTAGCGCGCTCTGCTTGGCCAGGAAACTCGACACGCTGGCCATTGCCATCACCGACTGTTCGGCCGCCGAGTAATCGCTGTAATGACCGGCCAGGCCGTCGTCAATCAGGCTCGACAGGATGCGTTTGACCACAGCCGCCGAGAACTCAGTCTTGGCGATCGCCGGGATGATCTCGTTCGCGAGTTTCTTGAGGTTGGCGGCCTCGGCACGCGGGTCGCCGTCACCGGCAACGGCGCGATGCAGCTTTTGCACCTGCTCGCGCACCCTATCGCCCAGTTTTGCATCGACCGACATGGCCACGGCGCGCAGCATGATCATGTTGGAGTCATTCAGGCGTACCAACCCCGGGGCGATGCTGGGGCCGAATACCGTCTTGGGCTTCCAGCGGCCGTCGCTCATCTGGTGGTGGCAGGCGTGGCAGTCGAACAGCACCAGCTCGGGGAACACGCCGTCGCGACCGCGCTTTTCGTCGGACAGGATATCCATGGTTTCCGAAACGGCCAGCGCCTGGCCGATGGCCCAGGTCTTGGCGTCGTCCCACACCTTTTTGCGCTC
>CAYSKY010000010.1:0-6202 GCA_964431425.1 uncultured Burkholderiales bacterium | reverse complement strand
AATCCTTGTCGACCACAAAGTGTTTGGGCGCGATTTCGGTGAAGGTGTCGAGCTCAAAACTCATGCGCGGGTGGCCGGCACCCATGATGCGATGCGTGACCAGCTTGTCCTTGTTGCCGAAATGGCAGGAGAGGCACAGGCGGGCGCGGGAGGTGGCGTCGGCCGTGTCGTAAAGGCCGTTCTCGATATTGTTGGCGTGGTGCTGTGCCGGGTCGCCCACCGGGCTGACGTGCGGCTTGATCCACTTTTCAGCCGGACCGTGGCAGGACTCGCAGGAAATACCTTCGCTGAACTTGAAGCGTTCACCGCGGCGCTCGGCCGGGATATTGTGCGCGTGGCAATCCAGGCAGATCTTTGCTTCATGGGCCGGTTGCTTGAGGCCGAGATTCTTGGCAATCTTTTGCGACCGGGCGTTGAGAAGCACGTTGTAGGCCCGCGTGTGCTTGTCGGTACGCGACCAGGTCACGTATTCATTCTGCAATACCGGCGAGTCTTTCCAGAGCTTGATGGCGCCATGGCAGAGGCTGGACGCGCAAGTCACGTTGCCCAGGGTTTCATGCTGGGACTGGTAGGGCAGTGGCTGCTGCGCGTGCACGGACTGGCCGGCGACGGCAAACAAGGCGAGTGCGGCCAGACGCCGCGCAAGCCGCGACTTCAACACCGCATTCATCATCAGGGGCAAACTCATTTGGTGGCCTCCACCTTTTTGGCTGCGCGGAAAACGGCGCGGTCGATTTCGTCCTTGACCGTCCACAGGCTGCCGTCGGGATTCAAATAGAACTTACGCATTTCTTCCGCCGTGAACGGACGCGAACCGATGCGGCCGAAGATGGCAATCTGGCCGCCGGTTTCATCCACGCCGCGGTCGCGATCCAGGCCCTTTGAAACCGCCAGCGCCGGTGACTGTGTCGGGCGCCAGGCAATCAGTTCCGGCCTGGGCTCGGGAGAAAAGCCGTAGAACTTGGGCTGTGAATCGGGCGACGTGAGTTGCAGCACCTTGAAGCCATTCACGCCGTCCGCGACGTACGCAAACAGCGAGGCGTTGGTGGTGCCGACAATCACATCCTGCGCATCGTTGAGCTTGCCGCCGGCGTTGAAGCGGGTCAGCTCCTTCGGCGCATGTGGTTTTTCCACGTCGACGATCACGAGGCCATCCTTGCCTGCCGCCACGTAAGCGTAGGTGCGGGCGAGGTAAACACGGCGCGCGTCATTCAATGGTGTGGTGCCGGTGCCGACCAATGCGGGTTTTTCAGGATGCGTGACGTCAACCGTCTGCAGGCCTTCCCTTGTGGTGACGAACAGGTAGCGGAACTGCAGCGCGGAGGCGCGCATGTCGTTGAGCGGCACCTGCGAAGCCACCACGGGCTTGAGCGGATCATTGAGGTTCAGGATGACCAGTCCGGCATCGGTGGCGATGTAGGCGTAGTAGCCGCCCAACGTGATGTGGCGAGCACCCTTGAGCACCCCGCCTTCGTTCCATGTCGCAGCACGCTTGATGAAATTGTTGCGCGGCTCGCCGTCGGCGAAGGTGTTTACATCCACCACGATCAGGCCTTCGACGGAATCAACGACGAAGGCGTAGTTGTAGATCGGGTGGAAGGCCTGCTCCTGGTTGGTCACGCGCATCAGGTCGCCCTTGTTGCGCTCCGGTGCGATGGCCTGATTGGTGGGCAGTGCCATACAGGTGGCATTGGTGCTGGGCACATGGGCGTCGTGTCCCAGCGGCGAGAACGGCGCCGTGATGATGCGCTGCGACACACCCTTGTTGCCGATATTGGCGACGTCGTAAACCCGGAAACCGCCGGCGCCCTCCGAAACAAACAGGTATTCGCCGCGCAGTTGCACGCAGCTTGCCGCACCCTTGGTGGTGTGGTTGTGGGCCTCGGGCGATTGCTTGTCGCGTTTCTGGTGGTCGGCAAACCAGTCGGGGTAAGCGTACTTGTGCAGGTAGCTGCCGATCACGGCCTGCGGCTCGTCCCACTCCGTTACCTGCACGGCTTCGACGTGGCCTGCCTCACCCAGCCACGCATTGAAGCCGACGAAGTTGACGAAGTTGGTCCCTTGCAGCAACAGCTGCGCCATGATGGCGTTGTTGTCGTTGGCCTGCGAGACGTGGCAGTCAGTACAGGTTTTGGTTTCCGTCTTGCGCTCGGTATGCGGATAGTGCGGCGCAAAAGCCTGCGACGAGAAACCGCTGGCGGCCATGGGCGGCTGCTGGATATAGATGCGTTCGCGGTTCGAGTTGGTGGAGCTCAGGATCAACGCCGAACTGGAGCGGATCGGGGCGATGCGTGACCCTTTCACCGGACCATGCTTGCCCAGTTGGAACATTTCGTCGCGGGCCACCTGCGGATTGTAGGTGGCGTAGTTGCGCGTCTCGCCGCCTTCGTAGTGATGCCGCTCCGTCTTCCAGTTGGCCTGGATGGGCAGGTGGCAGCCCGCGCAGGAAGTCGTCCACGAAAGATGGCATGTGTAGCAGGTCATCTTTTCATTGGAGTGGGCGTATTCAGTCTTGCCGTTCGGATCGGGCGGACCCCAGGCACCGCTGCGACCATCCGCGCCCGCGTGCATGAGCTTGGCGCGCGCCGCCTTCTCGTTGTACTTGGCATTGCCCGGGGTGACCGTGTCTTTCACCAGCGACATTTCCCATTCCAGCTCCGCGTTCAGCGCGGAGCGCTGGTAGAGCTTGCCTTCGCGCCATTCGAAGCGTTTGCGGCCATCCTGCGTGCGCAGCAGCTTCAGGTCGCGACCGCCCGGCTTCGCAGCGGGGCCGCTGGTGAACAGGGTCGGGTATTTATCGGAGGTGCCGTGGCAATCCACGCAGTCGATTTCGATCGCCGCCGCAACTTCACCGTAGATATGGCCGTTGCCGTGCGCATCCTGCGAGAAGTGGCAATCCACGCAGTGCATTCCCAGATCGAGGTGGATCGAGGTCAGGTGTACGGCCTTGTCGAATTTCTTCGGATCGGTGTCTTCAACCGGCTTGTTTTCCTTGTCGAGAAGCGTGCCCTTACGATCACGCTTGAAGATGTAACGGAAGTTCCAGCCGTGGCCGTGGTAGTCGGCGAACTGGCCATCCTTCAGGGTGGAGTTGAGCTTGGATACATCCTTGAGGAAGTTCGGATCGCTCCACAAGCCTCGGATAGACGCCTCTTCCGGATTGCGATCCAGGATGCGTCGTGCTTCGGCGGCGGTCGGATACTTTTGCGACTTGGGCCACATCGACGGCGCGTCCGACTCGTAGTCCCACATGGTGGTACCGTAAAAACTGTTCACGAACACGTTCGGCTGGTGCATGTGGCAAACCATGCATTGCGAGGAAGGGATGGCGCGTGTGAATTCATGCTTCAGTGGGTGGCCGGCCTGGTCCTTCGGGATGGTCGGGTCTTTGCTGATCGACTTGCCATCGTTGCCAAACTTGCCGTAGGGCCCGCCGCGGTTGGGGTCGCGGTCATTGGCGTAAATGGTGTGGCAGGCGGTGCAGCCGGAGGAGCGGAAGTCACCCGGATTCTCGTTGGTGCCGAGAAACCACAGATGCGGATCGTTCAGGCGGGTCTTGGTGATGTTGATGACCGGCACGGCGATACGCTGGCCGGTGCCCGGCCCGCGGTTCGACTGCTTGATATCGGGCCGGCCCGGCTCATCGAGCTTCTGCAACGCGCCCGAGCTGTTGGGCAGGCCGACTTCCGGGAACTGCGAGCTGATCACGCGGCCGCCGCGTTCGAACACACGGAAGATATCCCCCGGCGGAATCGTTTCCCACGCGGGCAGCGGCGCGAGGGAGGGCAGGATGCCCATCTTGGTCATGTGCTCGTTGACCGGTACGGGATTCTTGATCAGCGCACCGACTCCGTCGCCGGTATACACCTCGCCGAGGATGTAGCGCTTGAAAGGCAGGATGCCGTTGTTATAGCCGGCTCCCCCCCACAACATGGCGCTGGTGGACATCAGGCTGCGCTCGACCGCCTGCACGGTCTCGAGGTGGCAGGCTCCGCAGGCATCGCGGGCCACCCGCAGGTCGCCCGGATTGATGAAGCGGATGAATTCCTTGGCCTCGCGGTTCAGCAGTGTGTAGGAAATCTCCGGGTTGGCGGAAGAAGGGTAGTTCCACGCCTTCGGGAAACGCGGGCTGATGTGCGCGCGGTTCATGGCCGCGGTGTACTGCTCCTTGCCCGCACCCTTGTACTCGGTATTTTCGGGGCGCACCACCTTGAAGTCGCCGCCGTGGCAATCCGTGCAGCCCAGGATGACGCCCGGGTTGGCGTGCATGGTGTGCCGGTCGGTGGTGGTGTGGCAGGTGACGCAGCCGGACGACTTGCGGTCGGCATCCATGACCGACTGGCGCTCGGGCGCCGGGGGCGCCTTGACGTATTTGACATCGACCGCGTGCTCGCCGGAACTGGCGGTGACGGCCAGAGGCAGGCAAAGCAGCGCCAGCAAACTCAAGCACTGGCGCGCCCGCCAGGCCAAAAAGCCCCGGGAAGCCGCGCCAATGCTGGAGTTTTGCTTCCGCCAGTTCAAGGGCTTGCGTACATCTGCATTCATCTGCGGTTCCGTTGTTTGCGTGTCACGCATGGCTAGTAGGTCAACAAGAGGTTCACCAGGATCGAATACTGGGGCCCGCGCTTGTCTTCTTCGTAAAGTTGCTTCAGGCCTTTGCCTGGAATGAGGGCGGCCGCAGAGGCGTTCAGCACAAAGTTCTGCGACATGAAGGGCCGGTATTGGGTGCCGACGGAAACATCGACGCCCAGATCGCGGGACGGCGGCGCCTGGTTGCGCAGCACGCCAAGCACGGTGGTGTCGATGAAGCTGAGTTTCGAGACATTGCCCAGCACGCGCACTTGCGGCGTCAGGTCGGCATCGGCCCCGACGCCCACCAGCAGCAGGCCGGGGTTGACGAAGTTGGACTGGCCCTGGTCCTTGGAGGAGCGTAAAGAAGGCAGCACGCCGTTGCGGTTCGACAGCGTGACGCCGCCCCCGCCGATCAGCGGCACCGCCTGGCGGATGAAGAAGCTGGTATCCGCGCCCGCAAATTGCGGGTTCTCGAAGATCGCATCAAATCCGGTGGCCTTGCCGTCGAATGGATTTTTGTCGCCGCTGGCGAACAGCAAGTTGCCGCGCACCCGCAGCCAGGAGAAGTCGCGCGACAACTCGGCGGCGGCGAAGCCGGCGCGAATACTTTGGCGGCGTTGCGCGAGCGGGTGGCGGTCATCCGAACCAAACACGCCATAAATCGATGAAGTCAGGTTCCACAGGCCGAAGTGGCCGTCACCGTTGAGACCCAGATAGGTCACACGATAGTTGTGCGGCCGCGCGTCGCCCATGATGGCGGGACGGATCAGGCCGCCGTTGCTGTCGTAGTAGTCCGGCCCGGCTTCGCGGTTGATGTTGTGGATGATGGTGCCCTGCGTGGTGTAGCCGATCACCGGGAAGTCCTGCTTGTACACATTGGCCACCAGCACGTGATCGCGGCGCACCGGCTGCTGAATGTCGTTCAGCCCGCTGTTGGTGTCCTTTTCCATGCGGCGGAAATAGCCGAGGTTGTACTGCAGCGTGTTGTTGTCGCGGATGCCGAACAGCCGGATGCCGATCGGCACATCCTGAAAGATGAAGCCGCGGAAGTCCGACTGGAACGGCTGGATGCCGACCCGCAGCGAATCGAAGTCATAGCGGTCCGACACGTTGCGCAGGTGGACGTCGGCGAACGCCTCCTGGATGGCCACGTGGTTATCGGTGCGGGTCTTGCCTTCTCGCGGATCGATGCGCAGGCCGCGGACTTCCTGGATGCGGGCGTGGTTGACCTGGATGGCCGGCGCGATGCGGAATTCGTAGTCCGGCGGCTTGAAGGTGGTGTTGCCCTTGATGATCGAGGCCGACAGGATGATGGTCTGCACGAACACGTTCTGGCGCGTGCGTCCGTACAGATCCACGGCGCCGGCGTTGAGCGATGACTGCGCACCGACCGGGGTCGGCAACCTGCGCGATTCGAACACCGTGTCGGAAATGCCGGAGAGTGCCAGGAACCAGTCCGGACCCCACTTGGCGAACGGCTCGAAGGGTTTGTCACCCTTCCAGACATTATGGTTGTAGGGGTCGTACCACGGAAACTTGAACCCCAGCGTATCCATGATGCGCCAGCGGTCCGGCAGCGGTACGGATTCGCGCGGTTGCAGTGGTGAAGGCGGTTCGACCTGCTTGGGGT
>CAYSKY010000009.1:0-23226 GCA_964431425.1 uncultured Burkholderiales bacterium | reverse complement strand
ATGCGCACGATCTCGCCGAAGCCCAGCGTGACGATGGCGAGGTAATCGCCGCGCAGTTTCAAGGTCGGCGCGCCCAGCATGATGCCGAAGATGCAGGCCACCAGTGCGCCAATGGGCAGGATCATCCACCACGGCAGGTGCATGCCGAAGTGCGGTGAGGCCAGCAGCGCATAGATGTAGGCGCCCACGGCGTAAAACGCGATATAGCCCAGGTCCAGCAGGCCCGCGAAGCCGACCACGATATTGAGACCCAGCGACAGCAGCACGAAGAGGATCGCGAAGTTGGTAATGCGCACCCACGCGGTGCCCACCTGTGCGAGGGCGAAGGGCAGGATGGTGAGCGCCACCGCAATCAGCACAAAGCCGATCCATTTGAACTGCGGGTTTTTGGTCCAGGTGCCCATCATCAAGCCCGGTCGCCGACGCGTTCGCCCAGCAGGCCGGATGGCCGGAACACCAGCACCAGAATCAGCACGATGAAGGCGTACACGTCCTTGTAGTTGCTGCCGAACAGGCTGCCGTTGGCATTGGATTCGCACATGTTGTGGAAGCCCGGCAGGAAGCTGTCGAGGAAACACACGTTGGTGACGTCGCCCATGTAGCCCGCGCCCAGTGCTTCAATGAGCCCGATCAGCAAACCGCCCAGCACGGCGCCACCAAGGTTGCCGATGCCGCCCAGCACCGCGGCGGAGAACGCTTTCAGTCCGAGCAGAAAGCCCATCGTGTAATTGGCGATGCCGTAGTACGAACCCACCATCACGCCGGCAATGGCGCCGAGCGCCGCGCCGATCATGAACGTCAGCGAGATGATGTTGTTGATGTTGATGCCCATCAGCCCCGCCACCTGCTGATTCTGCGAGGTCGCGCGCATGGCGATGCCGATGCGTGTCTTGTAGATCAATGTGAGTAGCCCCGCCATCATCAGTACCGACGTGATGACAATCGCGATCTGCACATTGGTGATGGTGGCGCTGGTTTCAGAGTTGCCGAGGTGATAGCTCTGCAACGGAATGATTTGCGGAAACGACAGGTTGTTGCGGCTCCAGATCATCAGTGCCACGTGCTGCAGGATGATCGAGATGCCGATGGCAGTGATGAGCGGCGCCAGCCGTGGCGCGCTGCGCAGCGGCCGGTAGGCGACGCGCTCCATGGTGTAACCCACGGCCATGCAGGCGGGGATGGCGGCCAGCGTCGCGAGGATCACGATCGCCACCGGCGGCAGCCCGCTGCCGGCCAGCGCCGAAATCACGGAAAAGGCCACCATCGCGCCGATCATCACCACTTCGCCATGGGCGAAGTTGATCAGCTGGATGATGCCGTAAACCATGGTATAGCCCAGCGCCACCACCGCGTAGACGCAGCCGAGCGTGAGACCGTTGATCAATTGCTGGATGAAGGTATCCATCGGCGCATGTTACCCGAAGCGAATTTGCGGCAATAAAAAACGGCACCATTGCTGGTGCCGTTTTCGGGAGGGTGCTGCTTACTTCTTCGGGGCTTCGGCCGGCTTGGCGTCCTTTGCCGGGGCGGCTGCGGGGGCTGCCGGTGCGGCAGCAGGGGCTGCGGCGGGTGCAGCAGCGGCGGCTGGTGCCGCGGCCGGGGCAGCAGCAGGCATCTCAAACTTGGTCGAGACACCACCCTTGATCACGGCTTCCGGAACCACTTTGCCATCCTTGAGCTTGAAGATGGTGATTTCGGCATCCTTGCGGTCGCCCTTGGCATCAAACTCGACCTTACCGGTTGCGCCGACAAAGCTGACGTTGTAGATCTCCGGGCCAAACTTGGCCGGGTCCACCGAGCCCGACTTCTTGATGGCTTCAATCACAGCCATCGCGCCGTCGTAGTAGTACGGTGCGTATTGCTTGATGTCGCCGAACTTGGCGGTAAAGGCCTTGCTGAAGGTGGGGCTGGCGGCTTCGCGCGGCAGACCGGCCTGCGAGCAGACCAGCCCTTCAGCGGCGGCACCGGCAAGCTTGCCCATTTCGTCGGTACAGGCGCCGTCACCAAACACGAACACAGCCTTGATGCCCAGTTCACGGGCCTGCTTGATCATCGGGCCGCCGGTCTGGTCCATGCCGCCATGGAAAATCACGTCCGGGTTCTTGGACTTGAGCTTGGTCAGTACGGCCTTGAAATCGGTGTCGGTGTCGGTGGTGGTGGCTTTGTCGACCACTTGAATCTTGTCGGCCTTTAGTTTCTTTTCGACTTCGCTGCGCAGGCCTTCGCCGTAGGCGGTTTTGTCGTCGATCAGCGCGACTTTCTTGGCCTTCAGTTCGGTGGCGATGTAGGTCGCCAGCGCCGGGCCCTGCTGGTCGTCACGGCCCACGGTGCGGAACACACCCTTGAGGCCGCGTTCGGTGACGGCGGGATTGGTGGCCGAGCCGGACACCATCGGGATGCCGTTCTTGCTGTAGATCTCGGAAGCCGGGATGGTCACGCCGGAGTTGAGGTGGCCGATCACGGCAATCACCTTGGCGTCCATCAGCTTCTGTGCGACAGTGGTGCCGACTTTCGGGTCGCCCTGGTCGTCTTCACTCTGCATTTCAAACTTCACCAGCTTGCCGTCGGCCTTGATCTTCATGGCATTGGCTTCGGCAATGGCCAGCGCCACGCCGTTTTCGTCGTCCTTGCCCAGGTGCGGAGTCTTGACCGTCAACGGGCCTGCGTGGGCGATTTTCACCGTGACCGTCGGTTCAGCCGGGGCGGCAGGTGCAGCCGGGGCGGCGGGTTTGGCTTCTTCCTTGCCGCAGCCGACAACGCCGGCGGCGATCAGGGCGGCGAACAATACTTTGTAGGACGATTTCATTGAAGATCTCCAGACAGGTGGGAATAGGGAACAGGGAATCGGCAATTGGGGATTTGCAGATGGCTTCCGAAGGAAATTCGCAGGAAGCCGGCAAAGGCAAAACGCAATTATGAGAAGGGATTTTGGCCCTTGTCAAACGAATTGCAGCGCCTTGGGCAGGTACCGGCAGGGCATGAAAAAAGGCCGCCCGGCAGAACCGGCGCGGCCTTTTCAGGGGCGGGACGAAATTACTTCGTCGCCAGAACCCACTTCACGAGGGTCTTGACGTCCTCGTCCTTGACGGCGGCATTCGGCGGCATCGGGATCTGGCCCCATACGCCCGTGCCACCCTTCTTGACCTTGTCGATCAGCATGGCTTCAGCCTTGGCGTTGCCCTTGTACTTGGCGGCAACTTCTTTGTAGGAGGGGCCAACCAGCTTCGCATCAGCCTTGTGGCAGGCGAGGCAGCCGCTCTTGGTGGCAAGGGCTTCATTGGCTTGGGCCGAACCGGCAAATGCCAGGGCAGCGATGGTGGCGAGTACGATGCGTTTCATAGAGTCTCCGTCGATTGTGGGTGCGCTTAAATTCCGAGCGCAACTATAGGGCGTTTTAGCGCCGCTTGCAATTGACTGAAATCGTCAATGGCGGGCAGGCAGGTAACGTCCTGACAGAGCCAGCCGTTGACCCGGGCGCCAACCGGATGGGACAGTGGCGTGTGAATTTCTGTTGACCCGTCTCCCGGCGCAACGACCATGAGGTCCGGCCGATATTCTTGATGCAGCCGCCGGCGCCATGCCGCCACTTCCAGCGGCGGACCGGTCAGCACCAGCAGCCGCGGCGGCACCAAATTTTCCGCCAGGGCGGACAGCAGGGTCGAGTGGCCGGTCGGAAACTGCGTCATATCACCCATAAAACATCGCAAAGTGCGCTCGGCTGCCAGCGAATACCGTTGTTCGCCGGTGAGGCCCGCGAGGCGCTGCAAGGCGCAGGCTGCAACTCCGTTGCCGGAGGGCATGGCGTTGTCCGCCGACGGCTTGGGCCGCTGGATCAGCGTTTCATGGTCGTGGCTGGTGAAGAAGAATCCGCCGGATACCGTGTCCTCGAACTGTGCCATCAGCACATCGGCCAGCTCCTGCGCGAATTGCAGGTCCTGGGGCCGGAAATCAGCCTCCATCATTTCCAGCAATGCGCGCAGCAGGAAGGCGTAGTCGTCCAGATAGGCGTTGTAGCGCGAGTGACCGTCCTTGTGGGTGGCATATAGGCGCCCGGACTGCGCATCCCAAAGGCGGCTGTGAATGAAGGCCAGCGCCCGCCGCGCCGAGTCGTGCCATGCCGGGACATCGAATACGCGCGCGGCGCGCACCATGCCTTCAATCATCAGCGCATTCCAGCTGGTGAGTATTTTCTCGTCCCGGCCGGGTTTCACCCGCCGTTCGCGAGCTTCGAACAACATTTGTTTGGCGCCGGCCAGATAGATCGCACTGCGGCCCGGCGGCAGGGACAACGCGCGGTCGATCCGCTCCACCGGCATGGCTACGGTCAGGTGCCGGTATTCGCGTTCGAAATTGGCGGTGCCGTCCAGACGAAAGTGGAGCTGCGCCACCTGCCAGTAGTCCGGAGGCAGCAGATTGCGGATTTGTTCATCCGTCCAAACGTAAAACCGTCCCTCTTCACCTTCCGAATCGGCATCGATCGACGAGTAGTAGCCGCCGCCCGGCGCCTGCATTTCGCGCATCACCCACTCGGCCGTGGATTCAGCCGCCTCGCGAAACAGCGTACGTTGTCCGGTGCTGGCGGTGACCTGCGAGGCATCCGCCAGCAAGCGCAGCAACGGGCCGTTGTCGTAAAGCATTTTCTCGAAGTGCGGGATGGTCCAGGTGGCATCGGTGGAGTAGCGCGCAAAACCGCCTCCGATCTGGTCCAGCAGGCCGCCCTGGCACATGCGTTCCAAAGTCAAGCAGGCGATGTGGCGCGCCTGTTCGCTGCCGGTTTCTGCATAGTGGCGCAGGCAGAAATCCAGCATGTCCGGGTGGGGAAATTTGGGCGCGCCGCCGAAGCCGCCGTGGCGCGGATCAAAGCGTGCTGCGATCGCGTCGAAACCAGCCGCAGGCAGGCCGGCATCCAGCGCGTAGCCGGGTGTTCCGGCGGGGGCCTGCAGGGCGGCCAGCAGTTGGCTGCGATTCTCCGCAATCTCGGTCTGGTGCTGCGAAAAATATTCCGCCACGCGTACCAGCAGATCGGCAAACCCGGGCAGCCCGTAGCGAGGCGACTTCGGGAAATACGTGCCGCCGAAGAATGGCGTGGTGTCGGGCGCGAGGAACATGGTCAGCGGCCAGCCGCCGCCTTTTTGCGTGAGTAGTTGGTGTGCCTGCTGGTAAATCTGGTCCAGGTCCGGGCGTTCCTCGCGATCGACCTTGATATTGATGAAGTGCTTGTTCATCAACCCGGCGATACCTTCGTCCTCGAAGGACTCATGCGCCATCACGTGGCACCAGTGGCAGGCGGAATAGCCGATCGACAGCAGGATCGGTCTGCCGCTTTCGCGTGCCGCCGCCAGTGCTTCCGGGCCCCATTCGTGCCAGTCCACCGGGTTGCCGGCGTGTTGCAGCAGATAGGGCGAAGTACTTTGTGCTAACTTGTTGGCCATTTCTTCATTCTGGTCTGAGGTGCGAAATGCCGCTCGCCGTAATTGGAGTCATGATGTTGCTGATGAAAATCCTCGACATCGACCCCGTCGCCCGCTGGTCGTGGATTTGGGTGCTGTTGCCCTTGGTCCTGGTGTTCATCTGGTGGGAGTTCATCACCCCGATGATCGGTTGGGACAAGAAGCAGGCGGAAAAAAAGATGCAGATGGACCAGAAGGAAGCCGAGGAAACCAAGCGCAAGAATCGCGGCTTCTAGAGCCCTGCCGCAAGCACCCGTTCCACGGCGGAGCCCAGCGCCAGCACCCGCGCGTCTCCCATTGATTCGCCCACCAGCATCAAACCCACCGGGGCATCGCCTGGCCGGTGGCAGGGCAGCGACAGGCTCGGCCGGTCGAGCACATTGAATGGTGCGCAGTTTCGGAGCAACAACGAGTTCACCCGGAAAAACACTTCGTCCGACGATTCCATCTGTGCAATCGCCGGCGCCACGATGGGCACTGTGGGTGCCAGCAGGGCGTCAAAGCGCGCCGTGACTCCATCGGCGGAGGCCATCAGCGAAAGCCGCAATTGCAGCAGGTCTATATAGTCTGCAGCTTTCATGTCCGCACCCAGCTTGAGCCGCATCGCTACCCGCCGGTCAAAGCGGTCGGCATCGGTTGCCAGGCGCTGGCGGTGCAGGGTGTAGGCCTCCACGGCCGAGAAATTGGCGCGCAGGCTGCCGTCGCGCTCACGGGCGAGTTCCGGAAAATCAAATTCTTCGACCACGGCGCCCGCTGCCGAAATCTTCGACAGGGCACGTTCGAAGGCGGCGGCCACGGCCGCATCCAGGCCGTCGAGCAGGATCGTGCGCGGCACGCCAAACCGCAATCCTCGCAATTCCGGCGCCACCGGGTCGGCTGGCACTTCGCCCGCCATGATGGCATCAAGCCAGGCGCAGCAGTTGACCGAGGCGCCCAGCGGACCGATGGAATCGCGGGTGAACGACAGCGGAAACGCGCCTTCAAGCGGAATGCGCCGCTGGGTGGGTTTGAATCCCGTGATGCCGCAAAGTGCGGAAGGGATGCGTACCGAGCCGCCGGTATCCGAGCCGATGGTGGCGGCGGCCATGCCGTCGGTGACGCTCACAGCGCCGCCCGAGGTCGAGCCACCGGGGATGCGCCGCGTGGCGCGGTCCCAGGGATTGAGCGGCGTGCCGTAATGCTGGTTCATGCCGTTGGCCCCGTAGGCGAATTCGGTCATGTTGGTTCGGCCGACGATGATCAGACCGGCGGCCTTCAACCGGGCGATGGCCGGGGCGTCGCGTGTTGCCGGCGGCGCGTTGTCCAGTACCACGGAGCCCGCGTGGGTGACTTCACCACCGAGGTCAAACAAATCCTTGACCGAAATGGGAATGCCCGCGAGCGGGGACGGCAACAGTCCCGATTTTCGCGCGGTATCGCTGGCGCGGGCGGCCGCCAGCGCGGCCCCGGCTTGCACTTTGATGAAGGCGCGCTTCCCTTCACCGGCCGGATCGGCAATGCGTTCCAGGCATTGCCCTGTCAATGACTCGGCGGTCGCCGTGCCGTCCGCCAGCTGCCGGGCCAGGCCTGCGAGAGTCGGAAGGCTCATGCTTCGATGATTTGCGCTTCGTGGCGCACCGGGAAGTTCACCGAATTGGCCATGAAGCAGTTGGCGTGGGCCTTGTCGTGAATGGCCATGGCTTCCGCGAGGTCAGTGCCTTTGGCCACCGTTACCTTTGGCCGCAGCACGACTTCCTGCATGGACATTTTGCCGGCCCCGGATGGCGCCACCCCCAGCGAACCGGTGGCACGGTCTTCATAGGCGAGAACAGTCATGCGTTTCTTGGCGGCGATGGCGAGGTAGGTCAGCAAATGGCATTCCGAGAGCGACATGACCATCAGCTCTTCAGGGTTGTAGCGCGAAGCGTCGCCGCCGAAAACCGCTGGCGAAGAGCCGGGCACCGGCATTTTGCCGGGTGCCAGCAGCGTGTTGTTGCGGGAGAAAACGGCCTCGGGCGGCTTCGGCTGGGCGGGATCGGCCGGCCACTGCAGCAGGGCCTCAAACTGGTGGGTGTCGGGCATGTCGGACTCCGTTGGACGGGTCCCTATTATCGGCCACGGCGTCATTTCCTACCCGCCCGGGTAGGGTTTCGGGGGTAACGTCGGTTTAACCTGACGTTGCAGTAAATTCACCCTCCGAAGGTGAGTGCATTAGCCGCCCGCAAAGGGCGGCTTTTTTTTGGCGGGGCGATTGCCTTCAGGCAAGGCACGCACACCCCGACAGGGGCAAAATGGGCATCCCCTGCAAGCCGCCTACATGGCGCCCCACCCGACCGGAGAAGATTGAATGGCACATTGGATTCGCTTTGAATATGAGGGCCGCATTGCCTTTGGCACGCTGACCGGCACCGAGATTGCCGTCCACGAGGGCGAGATGTTCGGCCAGTGCCAGCCCAGCGGCCAGGTCGTGCCATTGGGTGCAGCGCGGGTACTCACGCCTTGCGAGCCCGGCAAAATGGTGGCGCTGTGGAACAACTTCTATCAGTTGGCGGAAAAGCTGGGGCAGTCGATACCGCCGGAGCCGCTATATTTTCTGAAGGCCAACAGCAGCTTTCACCCGCCGCAGCAGCCGATCCGCGTGCCGCCGTCGTACGCCGGCAAGGTGGTGTACGAGGGGGAACTGGGTGTGGTCATCGGCCGCCGCTGCCGCGGCGTCAGCGAGCACGACGCCAATGGGCACATCTTCGGTTACACCTGCATCAACGACGTCACGGCCGCGGAATTGTTGTTCAAGAACGCGAGCTTTGCCCAATGGTCGCGCGCCAAGGGCTTTGACACCTTCGGCGTGTTCGGACCCGTGATCGCCACCGACCTCGACCCGTCGGGCCTGCACGTGAAAACCATCCTCAACGGGCAGGAGCGGCAGAACTACCCGGTGGCGGACATGGTGTTTTCGCCGCAACGCCTGGTGAGCCTGATTTCGCAGGACATGACGCTGGAGCCGGGCGACATCATTGCCTGCGGCACCTCGGTGGGCGTGGGGTCGATGAAGCCGGGCAGCGAGGTCAGCATCGTCATCGACGGCATCGGCACACTCACCAACCGCTACGAGTAACCCGGACCCAGACATGAAGCCCCAGCATTGGCGCGGCTTTCCAGACATTTTTGGCCTGGAAGGCCCGCCAATGCTGGGGTTTCTGCTTTTTGGTTTGCTCCGGGTTCAGACCAGCAGCGAATTCATGTGACGCAGGCGATCCGCCACCGCGCGCAGCATGGCGACGCCAAACGCCGGCTGCTGCTTGATCACACCCAAGAGCGCGCTGCGGTTGATCGACAGCAACTCGCTGTCCACCGAGGCGCCAGCGCTGGCCGTACGCGGTGACTGGTCCACCAGCGCCATTTCGCCAAACGTGCCACCGGGCCCGATCATTTCAACGATCTTGTCGCGGATGGCAATGGCCACGCGGCCGTTTAACACGACATACATGCAGACGCCCGCTTCCCCCTCGCGCATGATCACCTTGCCGGCTTCGTAGCGGACCTTGGTCGTGTGCTGCAAGGCGTCCTCCAGCTGCGCCAGCAGTTCCGGCGCAAACACCGCGGCCTCGCGCGCGGTGGAGGTGCCCGGGGCGATTCTGCGCGCGGCGAGGCGCGCCGCCACCAGTCGCAGCCGGTCAAACATCACGCTCATCAGCATCAGTGCGAAGTCGGGCATTTCGCGGATGGCGGACTGGAACTGTGCGGCATCGAGCGCGAGCGCCGCGCATTCCGTCCTGGCGGTGGCCGTGGCGCTCCGCGGGCCGCCGGTAATGACCGCCATCTCGCCGAAAATCTCGCCGGCGCGGATCGCGTCCAGCGGTTTGCCGGCGGCCGACAGGCTGACCTCGCCTGCGGTAATGAAGTACATGCGGTTGACCACGGCTTTTGAAAACAGCCCGCCTTTGGCGGCTTTCTCGTGCTCCACAAAAAACTGTCCGCCCGCGGCGATGTTTTCAGGGGTGCCGAATGCCTCGAACAAGCGCCGCGCGATGGCGGCATCGTAATACCGGCTTTTCGCCGGGGCGGCTGGCGCTGAGGTTGCGGGTACCGCAGGGGCACTGGCCGGGCCGGAGGCGGCAGGTGCGCCGGCTGCCGGCTTGGTGAAATCGAAATCGTCGTCCATGGGATGAATCGGTCGGTCGGTATTGAGTCGGCGGAAATGGTGCGGTGCGCAAACTGCATGCAGTGTTGCCTTCCCCGGCATTATGGCAAATCAGCCGCAGTAAACATGGAATGAACTGAACTTGATGAAGTCGCCGGTGTCCCGAGGTGGGGTGCCGCCGTGATGCGTCAGGTCATCGCTGAACCGCCGCCGTTCGCGCACAATGCATCACATAAAATAGGCGACCCCAGTCTGCTCCGGCGGACTGGCATCCGTCCCGTCCGTCTCTCTCTATCGGAACCCGATATGCCACAAGCTTCAAGCTCCCGCCGCTGGATCATCATTGCGGTCGTTGTCATCGTACTGGCCGGCGCGGCCACCTGGTGGTTTGGCGGATCGCGGCAGGAGGCACCGGCGGGACCGGCCGGTGCACCGCGCGGCGGCGGTGGCCCGGTCGCGGTGACCACGGCGTTGGTGAGGCAGCAGGACTTGCCGGTCATGGCAATCGCAAACGGCAGCGTGGTGGCGCTGCAGGCGGTGGACCTGCGGCCGCAGATTTCCAGCACCGTGCAGCAGATTCATTTCGTGGAGGGACAGACGGTCAGGAAAGGCGATCTGTTGTTCACGCTGGATGCGCGCACCGAGGAGGCCAACCTGCGCCGTGCCGAGGCGCAGGTGGTGAAGTCGCGCAGCGACCTTGCCAACGCCGAGCGCAATCTCAAGCGGCAGCGCGATCTTTTCCAGCAGAAATTCATCTCCCAGTCGGCGCTCGATACCGCGATCAACCAGTACGACGTACTCAAGGGACAGTTGTCGGTAGATGAAGCCGCCGCCGAAGCCAGCCGCGTGGCGCGCACCTTCACCGAGATCCGCGCTCCATTTGCCGGCCGCACCGGCGCCATCAATGTGCGCGTCGGTTCGCTGGTGCAGCCGCAGGGCACGGTGCTGGTGACCGTGAGCCAGATCGATCCGATCGGCGTTTCGTTTGCCCTCCCCGAGCGCGAGCTCGGCCACGTGCAGCGCGCCCTGGGCAAAGGCGAAGTGCCGGTGACCATCGAATTGCAGGGGCCGCAGAAGCAGACGCTGACGGGCAAGCTTACCTTTATCGAGAGTACGGTCGACAGCGCCAGCGGCACCATCGCCATGAAAGCGGCGTTTGCCAATCCGGTGCGCGCACTCTGGCCCGGCATGTTCGTCAACGTGTCGCTGTCGGCGCGCACGCTGCCGGGCGCCCTGGTGGTGCCGGTGCAGGCGGTGCAGAGCGGTCCGGAACGCAAGTTTGTTTACACGGTCGGCGAAGGCAACAAGGCCGTCATGGTGCCGGTGGAAGTTGAGGTGATTCAGTCCGGCGTGGCCGCCATCAAGGGTGTCCCCGCCGGGGTGAAGGTGGTGGTGGAGGGCGCGCAAAACGTGCGCAAGGACAGCGTGGTGGCCGAAGGTGGTCCGGGCAAGGGTAGTGGCCGGGGCGGCGCCGGCAAGGGCAGTGATGTGGCCGGTCCGGGCAAACCGGCCGGCAAGGACGGCGCGACCACCGCTTCCGAGTCGGGCGGCACCGGCGTGCCCGCAGCGGCCGGCCAGGCCGCCGGCACGGCGAAACCGTAGGAGAGGCGATGAATATTTCCGAACTGTGCATCCGCCGGCCGGTGATGACCGTGCTGCTCAACTGCGCGGTGGTGGTTGGCGGCATCCTCGCCTATTCAAAGTTTCCCATCGCGGCACTGCCGCAATACGACACGCCCACCATCCAGGTCAGCGCCAACCTGCCCGGCGCCAGCCCGGAGACGATGTCGTCTTCGGTGGCCACGCCGCTGGAGCGGCAGTTCTCGACCATCGCCGGTGTGGCGACCATGAGTTCGACCAGCAGCCTCGGCGCGACCAACATCACGCTGGAATTCGACCAGACGCGCAACATCGACGCGGCTTCTGTGGATGTGCAGGCGGCGCTGCTGCGCGCCCAGCGCGCCCTGCCGGTGGAAATGACCACGCTGCCCTCGTACCGCAAGGTCAATCCGGCCGACGCGCCGGTGCTGTTCCTGACCCTGCTGTCCAATTCGATGCCGCTGTCGCAGCTCAACAGCTACGCCGAAAATCTCATCGTTCCATCGCTCTCGACCCTGCCGGGCGTGGCGCAGGTGAGCATCAATGGCCAGAAGAAGTTTGCCGTGCGTGTACGTGTGGACCCCGAGGCCGCCGCCGCCCGCGGCATGACGCTCGATGATGTCGCTGTCGCCATCCGCACCGCCAATGCCAATTCGCCGGTCGGCACGCTGGAGGGGCCGCGGCAGACGCTGGTCATTACCGCCAACCGCCAGCTCACCAAGGCCGATGAGTTTGCCAAGCTGATTATCGCCACCTCGCCGTCGGGACCCGTGCGCTTGTCCGACGTCGCCCAGGTCGAGGACAGCGTCGAGTCCATCAAGACGGCCAGTTGGGCCAACGGCGAGCGCGCCATCACCATGTCGATCCAGCGCCAGCCGGACGCCAACACGGTCGCGACGGTGGATGCCATCAAGGCGATGATGCCCAAGCTCGTGGAGCAGCTGCCGTCTTCTGTGGAAGTGAAACTGCGCAACGACCGCTCGGTGTCGATCCGCGACGCCATCCACGACGTGCAGCTTACGCTGGGCATCACCATCGGCCTGGTGATCCTGGTGATCTTCCTGTTCCTGCGCCACGCAATGGCCACCTTCATCCCGGCCACGTCGCTGCCGATCTCGCTGCTCGGTACGCTGGGCATCGTCTATTGGCTGGGCTACAGCCTCGACAACATTTCCCTGCTGGCCATCACGCTCGCGGTGGGTCTGGTGGTGGACGACGCCATCGTGGTGCTGGAGAACATCGTGCGCCACATGGAAGACGGCATGGAACCGATGCAGGCTGCGCTGCAGGGGTCGCGGGAGATGGGCTTCACCATCGTCTCCATCTCGGTGTCGCTGGTGGCCGTGTTCATCCCGATCTTTTTCATGCCCGGCGTGATCGGGCTGCTGTTCCATGAATTTGCCGTTGTGGTGGCCACCGCCGTGCTGGTGTCAGCGATGGTGTCTCTCACGCTGATTCCGATGCTGGCCAGTCGTTTCCTGGTGCCCCATGAAAAAGGCGGCCACGCCGAGCGCCTGACCGAATGGTTCGACCGCCTGTTTCATTTCGTGCATTCGCGCTACGAAAAAACCCTGGACTGGAGCCTGAACCACCGGCCGGTGATGCTGGGCGTGGCGCTGGCGACTTTTGTCGCCACGGGCCTGTTGTTCACCTACCTGCCCAAAGGGTTTTTCCCTGATGAAGACATCGGCCAGATGCTGGTGACGGCCGAGGCGGTGGAAGATGTGTCCTATCCCGCCGTGGCCGAACTGTTGCAACGTACCGGTGAGGTGATCCGTGCCAATCCCGCCGTCGACACTGCCATCGTCAACGCCTTCGACAGCAACTCCGGCCGTATCTTTGTAAGCCTGAAGCCGCGCGGCCAGCGCCCGCCCATCGCCAAGGTGGTGGAGCAGTTGCGGCGCGAAACGCGCACCATTCCCGGCGTCAACACATTCTTCAACCCCATCCAGAACCTGCGCCTGGGTGGCCGGCCCAGCAAGAGCCGCTATCAGTACACCCTGAAGAGCGTGGATGCCGATGCCCTGCGCGCTTCCACCGAGGGCCTGATCGCGCTTATCCGCAACGATCCCATGTTCCGCGACGTCACCAGTGACGCACAGTTGAAGGGCCTGCAGGCACGCCTGGACATTGACCGCGACCGCGCCAATTCGCTGGGCGTGAACATCCAGGATATCCGCAGCGCGCTGTACTCGGCGTTTGGCGACCGCCAGATCGCCACTATCTTTACATCGGTGGACAGCTACCAGGTGATCATGCAGGTTGCCAGCGAGGATCGCGCTGACGAAAGCGCCTTCAACAAGATTTTTGTGCGCGCCAAGGGTGGCAAGCTGGTACCGCTATCGGCCATCGGCACGGTCAAGCGCGAGATCGGCGCCACCGCAATCAATCACGCCGGCCAGTTGGAGGCGCTGACCATTTCGTTCAACCTCGCACCCGGCGCCCCGTTGGGCGACGCCTCCAAGAAGATCGAGCAATACCGCAACCAGTTAAAGATGCCGCCGAGCATCCTCACCGCCTGGGGCGGCGATGCAGCCGCATTCCAGTCCTCTCAGGGCAGTCAGGCCATCCTGATTATTTCGGCGCTGCTGGTGATCTACGTGCTGCTGGGGGTGCTGTACGAAAGTTACATTCATCCGTTGACCATCCTCTCCGGTCTGCCTTCGGCCGCCGTGGGCGCGTTGGCCACGCTGTGGATCTTCGGCATGGATTTGTCGATCATCGCCACCATCGGCATCGTCATGCTGATCGGTATTGTCAAAAAGAACGCCATCATGATGATCGACTTCGCGCTCGATGCGCAGCGCACCAAGGGCATGGCGCCGCTATTGGCGATCCGAACCGCCTGCCTGCTGCGCTTCCGGCCGATCATGATGACCACCATCGCGGCATTGATGGGCGCGCTGCCGATCGCCTTCGGCCTCGGAGCCGGCGCCGAGCTGCGCCAGCCGCTGGGCCTGGCCGTGGTCGGTGGCCTGCTGTTCTCGCAGGTGATCACGCTGTACCTGACGCCGGTGGTGTACCTGTATCTGGACCGCTGGTCGGGCACGGGGCCGATGGTGCTGGCGGGCGATGTGCCGGCCAACGCCGCTTCAAGCGCACCGGCACACGGATCAACCCAGCCAGCCATGGCGGACTGAAACCCCAGCATTGGCGCGGCTTCCAGGCTATTTTCGGGCTGGGAGCCGCGCCGGTGCTTGAGTTTGCCAGGTGGTTCGGCGCAAAGGCGCCGGCCTATTTGCGCGGAGTTCCCAACGTAAACGCCACCGGCTTGCACGCCACTTCCAGTGTTTCGCGTTCTTCGAACCCGCGGGGAATTTTGCCGGTGGCCACATCCTGCAACTTGCCGGCGAACGTTACTTCATAGTGGCCGGGCGCCTTCAGGTTATAGGCGGTGGCGAGGTTGATGCTTTTGCTGATGGTCGCACCCGGCGCGAGTCGCCGGTAGTCCTCGCGATCCGGCACACCGCGCTTGACCATCGCGCCTTCATAGGCGACCTCGCCGGCGGGCCCGGTGACCTGCAGGTACTTGCCGAAGAATCCTTCGAAGGGCGTGTTCCAGGTCAGCACGTGCACTGCCCGGCTGCCGCGGTTGGTCAACGCAAACTGCAGCTTGACCGGTTGGCCCTGCACAACGGCTGCCGCCACACTCATGCGGCAGCCGATGTTGATCGATGGCTTGCCGGCCTCAGCCATGGCCAAGACCGGCAACAGCACTGCCCACGCGAAAACTGCGGCGGGCAGCGCGCGCATTACGGCAGCGGCGGGGTGTTTTCCGCAAAGTATTCGTGGCTGTCGGCGTTGAAGCGTGCCTTGGCCGGATCAGTGATGGCCAGCTGCTTGGCCGCGGTCTGACCATAGGCGTAGTCATCGGTGCCCGCGACCACCGTGAAGTGCGAGGTCTCATGCACCAGCGTGCCGCCCTTCGAATCCGTGCCGGTCAGCGGCGCGCTCCAGAACGCGCGGCACACATAAATCTTGTACGGCTGGTTCGGATAAACGTAGGCGTAATACGACTTTTTGCACGAGCAATCCACCGTCATCGGCTTGTTGTCGAACACGTCCTTGATGTTGACGTAGTGTCCCTTGACCACGTTCCAGTTGGCGCTGGAATAGGTGCCGAACCAGGTGGTGTAGCGCTGCGTGGCGGAGGGCGTGCCGCTCAGGTAGCTCACCGCGCCGTTGGCCATGGTTGAGGCGGCGGCGACGGCGCTGGCAATGGTGGCCTGCTGGGTGGCGCTGCATTTGCCGCTATAGGCAATGGTGCTGGTGCCCACGGAAGCGACCGCATCGATGGATGCGCGCGCCTTGCTGGCATCGAGGGCCGCCGTCTTGCGGCCGTCCATCCAGGTCAGCACTTCGTTGGACAGGAGCTGACCGCCAAGGGAGGTGGAATCGGTGGAAAGTTCGTCGCGCAGGCCGGTGGTGAACGCGGACGCGCGGGTTCCGCCATAAAGCTGGCTGGATGAGACGCCGTATTGAATGCTGTAGACACCGGAAGCTGACAGGTCATACACGCTGCCCAGGTCAGCGGTGCGTGCGATGCTTTCGCCCGGTGCCAGGGTGATCATGTCCGCCGCGGCAGGAGCGGTGCGCTTGACGATCGGGCCGAGGTAGCTCACCGGCTGGCCGTCGCGCGCAAGCAGGAACATGTCGCCATCGAGCTCGCCGTCGGGCAGGAACCAGTTGACGAAGGTCACCGGGCTCGTGCCCGCGTTGGTGAACACCACATCGACCAGCACGTCGCGATCAGCAACCGTGGCACGATCGGCGAGTGACACATTGACGACCAGGTTCGGCCGGGCAAACGAGGATACGGACGCAAACACCAGCAAGGCAGCAAGCAACGCGCGAAAACGCATGTAAGTCTCCCGAAGTGATTGTGGTTTGTCGTTCTGTGCCCGCGTGCAGAAAACGCAGTCGGGCCGGGCCATTCTAGGTGGGACGGTTGACGCAGGTCAACGCCGGTTCTGGCCTCACCGGTGCCCGACCGCATTCAGGGTATGCCGTCGACCACCGGCAACAGTCATTCCGCATAAGGATTACACTGCGCCTTTCCGAACCCTCCTCACAAGGGAAGGCGCCGATGATCTCCATTCTGGGCAACGTAAAACCACAGGTGCAACGCGTCATCCGCGTGGTCTACCTGCTGACAATCATGGTGCTGGGCGTGTTCGCCACCATCACCTGGCAGCGGCTGCAGGCGTTGCGCAGCGTGCCGGTTGCGTTGCCAAATTACTGGTTCTACGTGGTGGACAGTCCCGTCAAGGGTGCCGTGGTCCAGGCGCACGGGTCGTGGGTGGTCGCCGGTGCGCCCGCGGCCGCAGGCATGCTGGAAACCAGCACCTTCGAGTGCCGCCGTGAAAAAATGCTCTGCAGCGAATCAACCGCCACGGTGTCGTTGAAAGAGGGCGCCTATCTGGAAGCCGTTCCCGCGTTGTATGAGGTGGAGAACTGGACCGACGAGGGTTTCATCACCAAACCGGTCGCACAGGGCTGCGCCGCGCATGTCATCAAAGTGAGCCTGGTGGATCGCAATGCCATCAAGGATGTCTCGCTGTTGCCGGGACAGCCGGGTTGCAAGGATGCGCCGCGCTCACTGACGCTGGACAGCGGCAACCGGGCCCACGCTGCTCCTGCCGCAAAATAGTTTGCGCGGCGGTCAGGAAAACAGCGAGTTCATGTAGCGCAGTCGCTGCGCCACCGCGCGCAGCAGCGTCATGCCGATCACCGGATCGCTTTTCACCAGCTTGATCAGCGCGTCACGGTTGAAGGCCAGCAGCGCGCAGTCGCTGCGCGCCACGGCGGAGGCGGTGCGCGGTGCCTGGTCCACCAACGCCATTTCGCCGAACACCCCGCCAGGCGAAAGCTTCTCGACAATCTTGCGGCCGATTGCCACCGCCACATTCCCCTCAAGCACGATATACATCGCGGTACCGGGGCTGCCTTCCTTCATGATCTTCACGCCCTCAGGGAAGCGCACAACGGTGGAGCGCTCGATCTTCGATTGCAGCGCCTCCAGCGTGGCGGCGTCGAACAGCGGCTCGGTCTTGTTGCTGCGGTGGCCGGCGCTGTCGGCGCGCATGGCGAGGCGCGCTGCCAGGAAGCGGATGCGCTCGAACATCACGCTCATCAGCATCAATGCGAATTCGGGATTGCGCTCCAGCGCGGCATGCGCCTCGGTGCCATCCATGGAATAGACCACGCAGTCGCTGGCGGCGGTGGCCGTGGCGGTGCGGGCCACGCTGACATCCTGGCCGGGCAACTCGCTGATGACCGCCATCTCGCCGAAGATCTGCCCGGGGTGCAGCGTGTCGAGCAGTTTGCCCGCGTGCGTCAGTTTGACCGATCCTTCCGCGAGCAAATACATACGGTGGATGTTGTTCTTGCTGAACATCTCCTGGCCGATCGGCTTCTGGAAAATGTTGCGCTTCTCGGACTTCTCGTTTTCGCTGAACAGCGTGGTGCCCGCGTGGATCCTGTCCTGCTGGCCAATGGCGGCGAAAAACTTGGTGGCGAGTACCGGGTCGTAATAGGAACTGGCCGCGGCGTTGTAGGTACCGGTGGCGGTGAAATCGGTGGGGGACATGGGCTTCTGACGGAAAGTGCGGCCGGAGGGTGGGCGGCAGAGAGGGCCGCACCCACCCATTCTAAATCAGGTGACTGCGGCCCGGCCCATTAACTGACGCTTAGTGCCTGCGCCGCGCTTCCAGCAGGCGGATCAACTCCCGCGCCTCGGGCGGAGGCTTCCTCTCGATGCGCTCGTAGCGCATGCAGTCCAACGGGCGGCGCAACAGGCCGCGCTCCACCAGTTCGCGCCGCAGGATGGCGTGGTCGCCGAACAAGTGCTCGGCCTTCAGCTTTTCATTGAGTTCGCGCTCGGTCATGACGGTCGCCGCCGGCACGCGCGACCACATCACCCACAGGCAGGGCTCCTGCAGTGAGAACGAAATCGGCCAGCGGCTCATGCGGCCGGCGGCATCGAAATACTTGGCGATGCGCTCGACGCGTGTGAAGTCCACCGACTCGGCGGGGGCTTCCACCGGGTTTTCCAGCCGGGTGCGGGCGCTCAGCGAGGCGCGCATGTGCTGGTAATTTCGGTGTCCGCTGGCGCGGGCGAGGATGTTGAGCAGCTCCACATGGCCGACCGGCGCTTCATCGGTGTGGAGTTGTGCCTTGAGTTGCGAGGACAGGCTGCGCGCGAACACGCTGATATCTTCCGCATACAGCGGAATGGGGACGGCAGATGACTTGGACACGGCATTTCTCCGATCAATTGCTGGGCCCTGGACGGACCGCCGGTGGTCGCGCTTGCCGACATAGCAAGGATGGGATGTCGGTCGAAATGAATTGAAACGGCAGGTTTAGCTTCCTTGCGGATCGCGACGCCTCGGTGAACTGCCGACCGAGGCGGATTGTACTGCAAGGTGCGGCGGCGGGAAAGCGTACGCTTCCCCATCCACCGCGAGCCCGGTTGCCGTCCCGCGGCAACCATGGCGCATGCGCCGCGAAACTCCGCTCCCGCCCCACGGCAACCACGGAGGCTTGCCGGTTCGGACGGCATGGCGCATGCGCCGCGAAACCCCGTCCTCACGCCATGCAGAAGGCGTTGAGCTTGTTGCCGTCGAGGTCGCGAAAGTAGGCGGCGTAGAAGCCCTCGCTGCGCTGGCCGGGTGCGCCTTCATCCTTGCCGCCCAGTTCCATAGCTTTGTTGTACAGCGCGTCCACTTTCGATTTCTCGTCGACGATCAGAGCGACCATCACGCCATTGCCGACGCTGGCCGCGTTACCGTCGAACGGTTTCACCAGTCCGAGGCCTGGCGTGGTCGGGCTCACGCCCCAGGAGATGCCGCGGTCAAACTCCATGAAGCGCTTGCCGCCGATCACAGCCAGCAGTTCATCGTAAAACTTCGCACCGCGTGCGAGGTCGTTGGTGCCCAGCGTAACGTAGCCGATCATGATGTGCTCCTGCGGATGGTTGCGTGAAGTCCGCATCTTAGGGCAATGCGGCGCAACGTGTAATGGCCGGCCTGCGCTAAGATGCCGCGCATGGAAAACACGATTGCATCACCGGACGCCGTACTTGATTTCTGGTTTGGCCCCGCGGAACGGCGCGGCGAAAAACGCGCGGAATGGTTTCGCAAGAACCCGGAATTTGACGAGCAGATACGCCAACAATTCCTCGCCACCGTTGAGGCTGCCACATCAGGCGCGCTCGATGGGTGGATGCAGGACCCACAAACATGCCTCGCGCTCATCGTGGTGCTGGACCAGTTTTCACGCAACCTGTTTCGCGGTAGCCCGCGCGCCTTCGCCGCCGACGCCATGGCCCGCGAGGTCACGCGCCAAATGCTGTCAAACGGCTGGGACCAGGCGCTGCGGCCGGTCGAGCGGATGTTTGTGTACCTGCCGCTGGAGCACAGCGAGAACCTGGCCGATCAGGAGCAATGTCACGCGCTCATGCTGTCCATCGCGGACTTTGCGGAAACGGCAGACCTGCACGTGTGGGCCATGAAACACCTGGTCATCATCCGCCGCTTTGGCCGTTTTCCGCACCGCAATGCCGCGCTGGGGCGCGAAAGCACGACCGAAGAAATCACCTTCCTCGCCGGGCCTGACTCCAGTTTTTGAACGCCGGCTGGCCGCCTACTGCAGGCGCTTCACGCGGGGTGAATGATTGGTGCCTTCAATTTCCAGATAGAACACGCCCAGCGCGCCGCGGCGCACCGCCACTTTCGGGCTGTCCAGGTCGAGGATGCGGCCGCTGTCATCGGCCACCTGCCACACCTGGCCGTTCTCGAGGCGGAAGCGCGTTTTTGGGCCCCAGCCATCCAGCTTGCCGACGATACGGCTTTCAATGCGATTGAGCTGCGCATCCGGTTCGGTGGCGGGCAGGCCGAAACGCTGGCCGGGCGCTGCAGGGGCGACTGGTGCGGCGGCAGCGGCCGGGGCGACAGGCGCGGCGGAAGCGGCCGGCGGTGCTGACGGGGAGGTGTTGGCGCGCGCACCGGATACGGTGGCCCCGGGCACGGCGTCGTAACAGGCCAGGCGTGCAGACGGTTCGGCGATGCCGCGGCACCGCAGGAAGGCGGCTTCGTCGGCGTGGGCGGACCCTGCAGCCAGGGTGATCAACAGCAGACATTTCTTCATCGCAGCGCTCTCAGTGAGTTTCCATGATGGAACTCCGGCATGTTGCCTATGAATGACGGGCCGGTCAATTTGGCCGACCAATTACTTGACAATATCGTTAATTATTAACAGAATGGGCAATCAAACCAATTGAGGAGCCACCATGAAACCCACCCCCGCCGACTGGCCTCGCCTGTCCAGCAGCCTGTTCTACCGCGACGCCAACCGCATGATCGACTGGCTGTGTGATGCCTTCGGCTTTTCCATCCGCCTGAAAGTGGAGGGCGACAACGGCCGAATCGAACACAGCGAACTGGAATACGGCGAGGCGCTCATCATGGTCGGCGACGAACGTGCCGGCGAACAGCCGCGTTGGGGTGTGCGCATGGTCAGCCCGATTACGGCCGGCGGCAACACCCAGTGCCTGATGCTGTTCGTGGACGACGTCGATGCACACTGCGCGCATGCACGGTCGAAAGGCGCAACGATTGTGGATGAGCCCGCCGTGCACGACTACGGCGAAGACTACTGGGCCGACCGCAGCTACGGCGCGCTCGATCCCGAGGGCCACATGTGGTGGTTCACCACCCGCCTGCGCGACCCGAAGCCGAAGAGCGTATAGGCATGGGGCTGGAATCCACCTTTGCCGCGCTGTCCGACCCGACGCGACTGGCCGTGGTGCAACTGCTGCGCGAAGGCCCGCGTCGTGCCGGTGAACTGGCCGAGGCGCTGGACATGAGCGCGCCGGCATTAAGCCGCCATCTAAAGGTGCTGCGCGCCAGCGGGCTGATCCAGGATGCAGCGCTGGAAGAGGACGCGCGCGTGCGGCTGTTTCGCCTGGAGCCCGCCGCATTTTCCGACTTGCGCGACTGGCTGACTGAGGTCGAGGCTTTCTGGAGTGGCCAGTTACAAGCGTTCAAGGCGCATGCGGAAAAGTCCCGCAAGCCGGCCGCGCGGGCGCGTCGCAGGTGAGCCGCACGTGAGCAACGCCGCCAAACCCGGCGATCAGGCCCGCGTCACGGTGTCCGTGGCGGTACCACCCGACGAGGCGTTTCGCATCTTTACCGAAGAGATCGAACTCTGGTGGCGGCGCGGCCCGCGCTACCGCAATGCGCCGGGTGAGGCCGGCATCATCGCCATCGAGCCGCGTGTGGGTGGCCGGGTGTTTGAATCGTTCGTGGTCAATGGCGTGGAGACGGTGGTGCAACTGGGCACGGTGCAGGTATGGGAACCGGGGACGTGCCTGGCCTTTGAGTGGCGCAACAGCAATTTCGCGCCCGGCGAGCGCACCGAGGTCGAGGTGCGGTTCGAGCCATCCGCCGGCGGCACGCGCGTGACGGTCACGCACCGTGGCTGGAGCGCCTTGCGCGCAGACCATCCGGCGCGGCACGGGCTGGAAGCGGCGGCCTTCATCCGCATGAACGGCCTCTGGTGGGGCGACCTGCTGGGATCGCTGCGGCTGCGCTGCCCCGCCGATTAGTCCGCAACGCGGGGCGTGTGGTCAGGCACGCCCGCGCAGCAATCGCGACGGCAGCAGCAGTATCGCGCGCAGAAACTCGAACACGCCTTCCACCGCAATGCCCAGCAGCCGGAACGGCAGCGTGATCAGCCACACCAGCGGGTAGACCACCAGCGCCAGCAGTGCCAGCGGCCAGCAGAAGATGAACAGCAGCAGCCAAAGCAGGAAATTGATCATGCGTATTCCTATCGTTGATTGACCACATGGACCCAGATGAAGGCGGCCACGCCAAATGCAAGCTGCGCGGCGACGGAATGCAGGTTCGCCGAGCCGTTGAACCCCACAACGTCGAACCAAGCGACTTCGCGGACATTGAGCGCAAGATAAAGGCCGAACAGGAACAGCGCGAGGAAAGTGCGCCCGGTGTTGGTCAATCGCCCCAGCAGACTGGCGGCGGCGCTGAGGGCAAGCAGCCCGGTGGCCAGCACCATTGCGCGAAACGGTGCCTCCGCCAGCCATCGAACCAACACCGGCGCGGTGCAAATCAGGCCCAGCCCGAAACTCACCAGCGCGTGCCGCAGGTAGCGGCGGATGGCGCCGCCTTGCACCGCGGCCGTAAGGCCTTCGGTGGCGCTCTGGTGGTCACGCACCGGCAGGTCGCTGATGAGGATGCCCCAGCACAACACCGCTGCGGCCAGCACACCGCCCAGCTGCGCCGCCGGCAGCGCAACGCCAAAGGCCATGATGACCAGCATGCCCGCCAGCGCGGCTGGGTTCGAGATCAGGGTCAACGCCGCATCGGCCAGCGCCTGTCCGGCCATGCCCGGTGTGCGTGCCGCCAGCGTGAACAGCGGGCGCACGATGCGGGTGGCCGGTTGCAGCAGGCGATTGAGCCAGGCCCAAAGTGAACCGCGCGGCGCACGGTGCGAGGCGCGCACCTTGTCGGGCGAATAGCGGTGAAACAGCAGCGTGGCCGCCACCAGCGGCGCCATCATCAGCAGCATGCAGCCGAAGCGCAGCGCCACCATGTCGGTGGTCCAGAAATCGTTGAGAACCAGCGGCGCAATGCCGGCGTCGAAGCGGCTGCCGCCCAGCGAAAAATGCTCGGTGTGAAACAGCGCCCGGAAGCGCTGTACCAGCGTGACGATGCCAGATACATCCACCACACCCAGCAGTCCGCCTGTCGTTTTGTTGTTCATCAATTGCTGCGGCAGCGCCGAGAACTGTCCCAGCCAGAACACGAAATACACCAGGTCGCCGCCTTTGCCCATCAATGGCGCGCAGGCATCGCATAGCACCGCCACGCTGGCGGCCAGCAGAATGGTGGGCAGCAGCATCAAGGCAAACGTGCCCAGCACCGTGAGCGGCTGGACCGGCGCTTCGCCGAACACCGCCTGCAGCACCATCAATGTCACGGCCAGTGCCAACGCCAGCGCCAGCAAGTAGGCGACTGCCCCCAGCCAGCGCGC
>CAYSKY010000008.1:0-23337 GCA_964431425.1 uncultured Burkholderiales bacterium | reverse complement strand
TTGCAGGGCCGCGGCGCCCTGCAGGACATCGACCAGCGCCCGCTGGTGGCGCCGCACGTGAAGAAGCTGTGGCAGGTGAAGCATGTGGCCGAACTGGGCCCGGCGGTGGAAGAGGCGCTGCTGACCAGCCAGGAGGGACTGCCGGGGCCGACGTTTGTGGAGTGCCCGGTGGACCTACTGTACGACGAAGACACCATCCGCCAGTGGTATCGCGATGCCGCCGGCAAGGGCAAATCCGTGCCCGACCGCCTGCTGCGCTGGTACCTGAACCGCCACGCCGCGCGCATGTTTGCCGGCAGCAAGGAGCCCTACCTGCCGCTGGGGCACGTTGCGCCAACGCCGCGCGTGCATGACGCGGCGGTGGACAAAGCTGTGGCTGCACTTGGTCGCGCCAAAAAGCCGCTGATGATCCTGGGCAGCCAGGCGTTGGTAGCCGCGGCCAACTGCCAGCAGGTGGCGGCGTCGGTGCGGCAGCTCGGCATCCCCGTGTACCTGTCGGGCATGGCGCGCGGTGTGCTGGGGCGCAACGATCCGCTGCAGATGCGCCACGCCCGGCGCAATGCGCTGCGTGAGTCCGATTGCGTGCTGCTGGCGGGTGTGCCCTGCGATTTCCGGCTGGATTACGGCAAGCACGTGCGCCGCAGCGCCACGCTGATTGCCGCCAACCGCAGCAAGAAGGATGCGCGCCTCAACCGGCGGCCGGACATCGCCGCCATCGGCGACGCGGGCAATTTCATCGTCGCACTGGCCGAGCGGCTGGGCGACCGCGCGTCGCATCCGGACTGGGTGCAGTCGTTGCAACTCAATGACACCGCACGCGAGCTGGCCATCGATGAACAGGCGGCCGAGGGCGGCACCTTTGTCAACCCGGTGGCATTTTTTAGGACGCTGGAGAAAACGGCCGGCGACCATGCCGTATTTGTGGCCGATGGCGGGGACTTTGTCGCCACGGCCGCCTACATCCTGCATCCGCGCCGCCCGCTGGCCTGGCTGGACCCGGGCGCTTTCGGCACGCTGGGCGTGGGGGCGGGCTTTGCCATCGGCGCCTCCGTGGCCAACCGCAACGCCGAGGTGTGGCTGATCTGGGGCGACGGCGCATGTGGATACGGCATCGCCGAGTTCGATACGTTTGTGCGCCACGGTATCCCGGTGATTGCGGTGGTGGGCAACGATGCCGGCTGGACGCAGATCGCGCGTGAGCAGGTGAAGATGCTGGGCGACGACGTGGGCACGGTGCTGGCCCGCACCGCGTATCACGAGGTGGCGCGCGGCTTCGGCGCCGAGGGCATCGAGATCCGTACCGCGGCCGAAATCCAGCCGGGGCTGGAACGTGCGCGGGTGCTGGCCGCCTCGGGACGGCCGGTGCTGGTAAACGTTTGGCTGGACAAGACGGCGTTCCGCGAAGGTTCGATCTCAATGTAGCCGGCGGTCGCGTGTGCGCTGTGGGGTAGCATGCGTCATACCCGGGTACACCGCTCCTCACCATTTTTTGGAAACTGATGACCAAACCCCATGCGCACAGCACCGCAAACGATCTGCGCGGCGCCAGCAAACTGATGATCGATGCCGTGACCGGCATCACCGGCATCGTCGAGGAAATGCATCGCAACATCGCACGGGTGTCGCCCATCTTCGGCAGCGTGCCGCCGGGTGGGGCGCGCGGCATTTCGGGCATGGTGTATCGCAGCGTGCGCGGCGTGACCGAACTGGTGGGCGGCGGCCTGGACCTGGCGCTGTCGCAGCTCGGGCCGCTGATGGGGGCCAATACCCTCGCACAGCGTGAAACCCTGCTGGCGGCCTTGAACGGTGTGCTGGGTGATTACATGGTGGTTACCGCCAATCCGCTCACCATCACCATGCAGTTTCGACAAGCCGGCGAGCCGCTTGCGCTGGAACGTGACGCCCTGCGCGCAGCAATCCCGAACGCCAACGGCAGGCTGCTAGTGCTGGTACACGGCCTGTGCATGAACGACCTTCAATGGCTGCGCGAAGATCACGACCACGGTGCGGCACTGGCGAAAGACCTGGGGTTCACGCCCGTGTACCTGAACTACAACACCGGCCTGCCGATCGCCGCCAACGGCGCCGAATTCGCCGCACGATTGGGAGAACTGGTGAAGGCCTGGCCCGTCCCGATCAAGGAAATCACCATCATCGGCCACAGCATGGGTGGTTTGGTGGCCAGGAGCGCCTGCGAGGCCGGTCAAGCTACGCGGCAGGCGTGGCGCCGCAAACTGCGCAACGTCGTGTTCCTTGGCTCGCCGCTGCTGGGGGCGCCGCTGGAGCGCGCCGGCGGCTGGCTGGACATGCTGTTGGGCGTGAGCCCCTACACGGCGCCGTTCGCGCGCCTGGGCAACATCCGCAGCGCCGGGGTCAAGGATTTGCGTCACGGCACCGTATCCACGGGTGAGCCGCACAGGACCCTGGCGCGCGGCGTGCACTGGTTTGCACTGGCCGCTTCCAACCAGCCGGCGCCTGACGGCCCGCGCCAGCGCCTTAAATCCGACGGCCTGGTGCCGGTAGAAAGCGCTCTCGGGCATCACAAGGACCCGGCGCGGCGGCTCGCCATTGCGAAGTCCCGCCAGGCAGTGGTCTTTGGCATTGACCACTTCGACCTGCTTTCCAGCCCGGCTGTGTACGAAAAGCTGCACGGCTGGCTCAAGGACTGAACCACGGACGGGGGGCACAACACCAACGGGAAAAAACAAAGTTTCGGCGAAGTGCGCAGTCTCACGTATGCTCTGATGCAGGACCAATGAAAGGAGCCTCATGGCGAAGCCCAACTATCAATTCGAAAAACGTCGCAAGGAACTGGAAAAGAAGAAGAAAAAAGAAGAAAAGCTGCTGAAGAAGGCGCCCCCCGCGGAAGCCCCGCCGGCACCTGAAGGCACCGCAGCCGAAGAGAAGTAACCGCGCCCGTCCGCCGGGCGC
Source organism: uncultured Burkholderiales bacterium (assembly GCA_964431425.1). Taxonomy (GTDB): domain Bacteria; phylum Pseudomonadota; class Gammaproteobacteria; order Burkholderiales; family Usitatibacteraceae; genus UKL13-2. The sequence continues at coordinate 20,406 of CAYSKY010000008.1, read as the reverse complement.
CGATCCGCGCAAGCCGCGGGTCCGCCCGGCACCGGGCACCGAAATTCGTTATTGCCGCATCCGGCACGCCGGACGCCTGTGAACACCGGCGTCCGTTGCCGCCTTGCCGCGCGAAAGGAATGTCATGTCCGGTATTGAGCAGCGCCTCGCCGCGCTCGGTCTTGTATTGCCACCACCGGTCCAGCCGCCTCCGGGTGTGTTGCTGCCGTTTCGCTTTGTGCATGTCGTCGGCAACCGCGCACTGATTTCCGGCCACGGCCCACAGAATGCGGACGGCAGCATCGCCCGCCCGCTGGGCAAGGTGGGTCGCGACCTCACCATTGAACAGGGCTACCACGCGGCGCGTCTCACTGGCCTCTCGATCCTCGGCAGCCTGCAGCGCGCGCTGGGCGATCTTGATCGCATCACCGCCTGGGGCCGAGTGTTTGGTATGGTCAATTCCACCGCCTGGTTCAACAGCCAGCCCTCCGTGATCAACGGATTTTCCGATCTCATCCTGGAAGTGTTCGGCGCCGAAGTCGGCGCCCACGCGCGCAGTGCAGTGGGCATGGCGGGGCTGCCGTTTGATATTCCGGTGGAGATTGAGGGTGAAGTTGTGATTCGCACTTAGTGCGGACTCGGTTCAAAGTGGCGGCGATGAGTGCGTGCGAAGCGATGTGCTTGATTCGCAGGCTCGTCTAGAATTGGGTGGCGGCTTTCGGCCAGGAGCGGTCCTTCACCCGCGCCTGCATTAGTCGGCGGCACCATGTTCTTATTCCATACGAAATGAGGTGAGGGATGCGCAAATGGCTTGGGGCGATTTTGGTCGCTGCTTTGATGTCGGCTGGTTCAGTGAGAGCGAACACCTGGGGGCCCGACCTGACGGACCTCTGGTGGAATCCAAACGAATCGGGGTGGGGCGTAAATGTTGCGCATCAGGGTGAAGTGGCATTCATTACGTTCTTCATCCATGGCGCTGACAACCGTCCCGTTTGGTACACCGGAATAGCGAGCTTTACGAATACCGCTAATAGCGCGTTTGTTTTTAGTGGGCTGCTCTTTCAAACCACGGCGCCGTGGTTTGCGGGCCCCTTCAATCCCAGCCTCACCAGCTCCCGACAGGTGGGTAACGTCACTTTCACAACTACCGCGACTGCAGGGACGCTTAGCTACACCATCGACGGTGTGCAGGCGACCAAGGATATTACGAGGCAGACATTCAGAAACAATAATCTGACAGGTGCCTACACCGGCGCAGCGGTGTACAACCAAGGTGGATGCAACCCACCCGAACTGAACGGCACCAGTAACCGACCCAGCACCGTCTCGATTACGCACACCTCGAACAGCTTTTCCATGCGGCTTATTGATGCGACCACGACATGTACGTACACGGGGGATTACACGCAGACCGGGCGATTGGCATCGTCCAATGGCGAGTATTCATGCAATGAAGGTACGCGTGGAACGTACAGCATTGTGGAAATGGAGGCACCATATCAAGCGGTGACTGGACGTATGACGGCAAAGAATAGTTTTTGTAGCTCCATATCCGTCAAATTTGCTGCCATAAAAAACTGAAGTGGTGGCGGCATTTGGTTGAGTCGCTGAAACGCGCATTTGCGCCAGTTCTCAACCCCATTAAACACGACTTATCGTGAGTTGACAGCCATTAACAGCGTCGGTAGAAAGTCTGTAACTTCCAGACCCCCTCCAAGGCTGCATTCATGAGACTCTCGCTTGCGCTGCGCAGCGCCACGCTTCTGCTTGGCACATTGCTTCTTCCGGACGCGACTGCCGCTGAAGGTGGCGCGATGCAGCGATACGAAGCGATTCAGACGCTACGCCGCGAAGCTTCGGCGGAGTTGAAGTCGGGTACCGATAAAGAGCATCTGAATGTCGCCGCAGCCAAGCTGGAATCCGCGCTGAAGATGTTGGACGAAACGCAGACGAAGGAATTGGCTAGAGGTAGTGAGTATCTCTATTTTCGTGGCCACGACGTTCGCTTGGATTTGGCGCGAGTTTACTGTCTGCTCGGCGAACCCGCCAAAGCGTTGACCGCGCTTGAGCAAATGCAGATGTATGCGTGGATTCCGATGATTGGCGACATGATTGAGAAGGATTCCGCATTCGATGTCATCCGTGGTGATCCTCGCTACAAGTCGTTCCTCGCCAAAGCGAAAGCCCCAAGTGGACTTTGGAAGCCGAGCACCGCGACATCGGCATTCAAGGCGGAACTTTCAGCGGAGGAACGAGTAGCCGGCCTCTCCCTCTATTGGATGGAGGTGCGGAACAGTTTTGCTTATTTTGACAAGGCGGAGGGACTAGATTGGGAAAAGGTCTATATGACCTATCTCAGCAAAGTGCTCGCCGTTTCATCAACCAGAGACTATTACGAAGTCTTGATGACCCTGGCACCCCTCTTGCGGGACTCCCACACGAATATCTATCCCCCAAAAGAACTGACCGAAACCTTTTTTGCCCGTCCGCCGATTCAGACCGCCCGTATCGGCGACAACGTCGTAGTGCTAGAAGTGCGAAGCAAAAGCCTCGCCCAGCGGATCAAGATCGGCGATGAGATTGTCGAAATTGACGGCTTGCCCGTTGACGCCTATGCCGCAAAACGTGTCGAGCCGTATGTCAGCAGTTCGACTCCGCAAGACAAGATGGTGCGGATGTATTCGTATCAATTGCTTTCAGGCGACGCCAAGAATCCGGTCAAGCTGCGTCTAAGGGATGGGGGTGGTGCCTCACGTTTGGAATCGGTAGATCGGACTGGATATCAGGACATTGAGCAGCGACCGCAATTCGCATTCAAGATGCTCTCGGACGACGTTGCTTACTTGGCCGTGGATCATTTTGAGAGCGACGCGGGTGTGAAGGCACTGCAAGCTGCGCAACCACAATGGTCAAAAGCGAAAGCCCTCATCTTGGATTTGAGAAACAACGGCGGCGGTTCCACATCGCACGGCCTAGCCATCTTGAGCTACTTGACCAAGGAGCCAATCTACAACGCATACAGTTATCAGCGAGAAGCCCTTCCCTTGGATCGTGCTCGGGGTGAAGGCGTCATTCGCTGGAAATCCAGTTTGGACAACGGCAAACCCTATTCCCGCAAGCGAGACACGATATTTGAGGGGAAAGTGGTTGTGCTGACCGGGCCAAAGACGTTCTCGGCGGCTGAGGATTTTGTTGTCGCGTTCAAGATGATGAAGCGTGGGCTGATTGTCGGCGAAGCCACCGGCGGGAGCACTGGGCAACCGCTCTACCTTGACCTTCCAGGGGGAGGCAGGGGACGCATCTGCATAAAGCGTGACGTGTTCCCTGACGGAAGCGAATTCGTCGGATACGGAATAAGCCCCGACATTGTGGTTTCACCAACAAGTCTAGATGTCAGAAAGCATCTAGACCCGGTGCTAGAGCGAGCATTGGCAGCTGTTCGTGGCTAATGCTTACTGACCGGAGCGAATTATTCGTACCAGCCAAGTTGATTGGTGCGCAACTCGCAACCCCATTCAACACTATTTGTCGCGATTTGAGCTTTGCCAAGCTGTGCAGTTGCGCGGCTAGAATGCCGATAGGCTCCTTTCGGCCAGAAGCAGTCGTTCATTGTCGACACTTCTTGGAACCGACTCGGTAGCAGGTTTGGTTGCCAGGCACCAAAATAGTTATGGGCGGATTACTGGATGGATTTAAGCAATCCTAAGTATTTGCGTTTCGGCATCGGGTGGCTGTTTTCCCTATTTGCGCTTTTGCTATTCCTGATGTTGTCGGGACGCTACTTCATTCTTTTTTTCGTTGTTCCAGCTGGGCTGACGTATGTGGCCACGAACGTGGTTTTCAAAACTCGTTACCGCGCCTATGTTGCAGCCTCAATTCTTTCGATAGTGGCTGCCGTAATCTTCGCCACCCCGCGGCGTGGTTACCTGGGGACCGGGTTCGATGTTTTGGTTGCCGTGGCGTTTGAACCGATCGTGTGCGGTGTGACTGCGTTGGTACTCAAGCAGTTTTCGGGGGCTCCGTCCAGTAATTCAGCTCCCTAAATGGTTATTTGCGAATGGCCCAATATCCGGCGTGCTTGATAATTTGCCCTTGGGATGCTCGACTCCCACAATCGGCATAAATGTCCGCTTTTGAGAATTCGGAGAGGCCGCTTAGTGCTGAAACCATGCCTAAAATCGAGTGTCTCGATTCGGCCAGGAGCGGTCGTTGGACGAAGCCAATCGAAGGATGCTCGGTCTCTAAATGGGTGCAGACGATGACGGCAGCGACATCAAACGGGCGGCAGAAATTCCGAGATTGGTGGAGCGCCCCGGCAACTGGCAAAGACAGGTTTATGGGCGCCATGGTCGGAGGGATCGGCTTTTTCTGGATCGGATTGTTCGCTAGGTTGATGTTCGGGCCCATGCCAGTTTCGCTTGGCACTTTGGCACTTTGGACATTCGGTGCTGTGGCAGTAGGATTGATACTTGGAATTTTCTTTCCCAAGGCGACTACTTGTGTGTGTTATCCATTTTCGACATTTGGAATCGGCAACTAATTGCCGAAGGCTGCATTCGGCCAGAAGCAGCCATTGAAGTCGTAAGCTGTTTCGGCGGTCGCCAACCGTTATAAAGTCAATAATTTAGGCAACTCATACACATGCGCATTCAGGTGGGAGCAACTCTTGCGACATGTTGCATTGGCATAGCTGCCAGCTTGCCTGTGCACCCACAGGTAGCGCCCAACGGCGCTTTGCCGGGATTGCCTATTTCGTTGCTGCCGCCAAATCCGACCTCTTCGGATAATCTGAGGTTGATCATGCCTGAGCGGCAATGCATAAGCGGGTTGGTCTACACAGGCAACCCCTACCGCGTAGTGATGACAAATAACCAGATCACGATCAATCTTGGAGCTCAAGTGCTTTCAGGAGCTATACCTACCGGATGCCCACCTCAAGCCGGCGAGGAAATCGACCTCGGTAGGTTGCCGCCAGGCAACTACACAATGAGCTTGGTCGACCCAGTACCCAGGCCGGAAAAGCCGGTGTTTTCCAATATCACTTTCACGGTCACCGATGCTCGCCTGACCAAAGCGATTCCATACGTTCGTCTCGACTACTCGGGCCATTGGTGGGATCCGAATGATTCGGGCTGGGGACTGTTCATCTGGCACGACGCCGCAGATAACGTACTAGCAGCTTGGTTCACCTATGGCGCGGACGGGAAACCAATGTGGTGGGTGTTTCAGCCACGGTGGCGGTTCCAGCAGGAGACCTTTGACGCGGATCTGATTCAAACGTCGCGCCTGCCTGGGCCAACTTCGCCGCCGCCGAATCCCACCTCCCTCGCTGTCGTGGGCAAGGCGAGGCTGGAGTTCCGGCGTGTCCTCACCGTCGCCGAAATCGGCACCATCACCTACACGATCGGCAACGGCCCAGAAATTACGCGGACGATCCAGCGGTTCAAACCGTGATACTTGGATTGGCGAATCAAGCTCGAACGACCGCTTTCGGAAAATCTGACCGGCTGGATTGGGTCGAAACCGGCCCGTCACGCCTCTCTAAACCAGACATTCGCTGCTCACCACATACCTGGCACAGTTCTGGTTGACGACGCACCGCTGCCGCTTGCACGTGGTTTTAAGTTCGGTTAATTTCTGCCGCTTCTTCCCAACCGACAAGTAGCCCGATGACATTTCTTGCCCAACCGTTGTCCGGTCTCACACGCCGCATCCTCAGTTCTCCGCCAGCCCGTGTGCTGGTGCTCGGCTTCATCCTGCTGCTGATGATGGGCCTGAACGAAGATGTGATGACCAGCTACGCCAAGGATTCGGTCAAGTCGGTTCAACACATCATTGCGCTGGCCATCGCCGGCTTCGCGGTGTACATCGGCTATGCCCACTTCATCGAGCGACGCGCCGTCGCCGAGCTGTCGCTGGCGGGCATGGGCCGCGAGTTTGGTATGGGGCTGCTCATCGGGGCGGGTCTGTACACCATTTGCGAGCTGATCCTGATTGCGCTCGGCATCTACCGCATCAATGGCCTCAATCCATTGCGATACCTGGTCCCGGCGGTGGCCATGGCATTGAGTTCAAGCATCTTCGAAGAGCTGTTGTTCCGTGGCGTGTTGTACCGCTCGGTCGAAACCTGGCTGGGGAGCTGGGCCGCGCTGGTGGTGTCCTCGCTGGTATTCGGCCTCACGCACCTGATCAACCCGCAGGCCACGCTCGAGGGTGCGCTGTTCATTGCGGTGGAGGCGGGCTTGCTACTGGCGGCCGCGGTCATGCTGACGCGCCGCCTGTGGTTGAGCATTGGCTTTCATATGGCGTGGAACTACACGCAGTCGGCCATTTTCTCGGGCGCTGTCTCCGGCAACGAGGCTGCGCCAGGCCTGATCCGATCCACCATCAAGGGGCCCGACCTGCTGACCGGGGGGCGCTTCGGCGTCGAATCGTCGGTACTCGCTCTGCTGTTGTGCACCACGACGGGAATCGTGATGCTGGTGATGGCGGTCAAGCGCGGAAACGTTGTGCCGCCGATCTGGAAGCGGACGGCCGCATCCACTGAGACCGGCTGAACACGACCAGCGGGCGCCGCCAGCCGTGCCGCAAACGCCAGCATTGGCGCGCCTTCCAGGGCAAAAATGGCTGGAAACGCCCGCCAATGCTGGGGTTTTTGGGCTAAGGGTTTTCCTCATTTTCAGGGCGTCCCGCCTTGGCAGCGCCCTGCAGGACCGCAAAATTCGCTGCTGGATTGATCCTGTGCGCTTAGCAAAGGTTTAAAGTTGCACCTTGCTGAAAACCACATGTTTATGGACCACGCCGCCCACCGCTTTGCCACCCGCCTGTTGAGACTGTTTGTCGCACCGGCCCCGGCACGTCCGTGTGGCTGGGCGGCGGCCGGGGGCTCGTGGATCGGCGTCTCCCTGGCTCTGGCCCTGGCGCTGTGCGTGGCGCCCCCGGCGTTTGCCGCAATGTCCGATGTGGAGCGCGAAACCCAGGCGCTGGAGCGTTCCGTTGCCGACAATCCGCGTGAGGCTTTGAAGCAAGGCGAGGTGCTGCGGGAGCAGGCTTTGAAGGCTGGTGACCGCAAGCTCGAACTGCGCGCGCTGCGCCTGATTGTGATGGGTTGCCTGCAGACCGAGGACATGACGCAGCTTGCCCGCGTGCACGAGGCCGCCACCCGCCTGGCCGAGAGCCTCGGCGATACGCAGGCCAAGGTGGAGTTTGTCTCCGCCAAGGCCGGATTGCTGGCGGGTGAAGTGAAGTACAAGGAGGCGCAGAAAACCTACGACGACGCAATCGCACTGGCCGAGAAGTCCGGACTGCGGCGTGTGGTCGGCACGGTGTTGCTGGCCAAGGCCTATGTATCGGGCTTGCAGGGGCGCGACACCGAGTCGCTGGAACTGTATTTCCGCGCGCACCAAATCTTCGAAGACCTCGGCGATGCCGCCACCGCACGCAGTGTTCTGGGCTCGATCGGCGCGGCCTACGCGCACGACGGTGCCAGCAACGAGATGCTGGCCAAGGCGCTGACCTTTCACGAACGTTCCATCGCACCCGAGGCGGAAAAAACGGCGCGCCACGAACTGGCCACCACCTATTTCAATATTGCCGTGGTGTACCAGCGCCTCAAGGACTGGCCCAAGGCCACGCAGTTCGTGACAAAAAGCAAAGCCTTGTTCCATGTACTGGACGACACCATCGGCGAGGCCTTCTGCAGCTACCGGCTGGGGGTGCTGGCCGGCGAAAGCGGCAACTGGGCAGAGGCGCTGGCGCACCAGAACACGGCGCTGCCGGTGCTGAAGGCCAGCGGCGATACCACCATGGTGTTCAACGTGCAGCGCAACCGCGCGCGCGCGCTGGCGCGGCTGGGCAAGCGCCGCGAGGCAGTGGAAGCACTGGCGGCGGCCAACACCATTCGCAGCGGCATCGAGTCGTCGTGGATGGAAACCACCTACCTCGCCGATGCAGCAGACGTGGCGTCCCGGCTGGGAGACTTTGAAACCGCCTACCGCACACAGCTGGAGCTGCACGCTGCGCAACAAAAAGCGTTCATCGAGGCGCGCCAGCGTGATGCCGCCGAGATGCAGACGCGCTTCGAAGTCAAACAGACCGATGCCGAGAATGAGCTGCTGCGCGTGCGCGAGCGCGAGGCTGAGGCACGCGGCCTTGCCCAGTTGCTGGCCATCATCCTGTTGCTGATGGTGTTGGGTGCGCTGGGCTGGTACCTGTACCGCCAGCGTATGCAAAACCAGCGCTTTGCCGACCTCGCGCTGCGCGACGACCTCACCGGCCTGCCCAACCGCCGCAGTATCCTGGAATTCGCCCGTGCGCAGATCCGCGCCAGCAACGGCAGCCAGGGCAGCAAGGCGCCGCTGTGCCTCGCGCTGATCGACATCGATCATTTCAAGAGCATCAACGACGACTGCGGCCATGCCATCGGTGACGCGGTGCTGGTGGCGTTCGCCGCCGTGTGTTCGCATCAGTTGCGCAGCATCGACCGCCTGGGCCGCTTCGGTGGCGAGGAGTTCATGCTCATCATGCCCGGTGCGGACCTGACGCAGATCCCGCAGATGTTCAACCGCCTGCGCGACGCCGTTGCCGGGCTGCGTGTGAACGGCGTGCCGGCGGACCGGCACCTGACCTTCAGCATGGGTGCCACCGCGTTTGGTGCCGTTGACGATGATCTTGAAAAAATGACCAAGCGCGCCGATGACGCGCTCTACCGCGCCAAACAGGGGGGCAGGAACCGCTATGAAACGGACTGACAACATGATGCGCGCCGCATTGCTGGCCGCACTGCTGGGCCTGCACACGGCCCATGCCGCGACGGCGGCGCCGTCATCTGCAAAACCCGCCGCACCCGCGAAGAAAAACTACGGCGAGCTGCTGGCGGCTTCCAAACCCGCCGACTGGCGCGCGCTGGATCCCGAACACACGCTGTACATGGACCTGCCGATCGGGCGCGTGGTGATCGAACTCTCGCCCGAGCACGTGCCGCTGCATGCGGCCAACATCCGCGCACTGGTGCGCGAGGGTTATTTCAACGGCCTGTCGATCATGCGCGCGCAGGACAACTACGTGGTGCAGTGGGGCGACCCGGATGAAAAGAATCCGCGCCCCATCAAGACCGCGAAGAGCAAACTCGCCCCCGAGTACACCCGCAAGTTCGCCGCCAACGAAACGATGCCGGCCTTCACGCGCCTGCCGGATGTGGATGGCTACGCGCCGCAGGTGGGGTTCTCGAATGGCTTCCCGGTGGGCCGTAACCCCAAGACCCGCGAAGCCTGGCTGGCGCATTGCTACGGTATGGTCGGCGCCGGGCGCGACAACGATGACGACTCCGGCAGTGGCGCGGAACTGTACGCCGTGACCGGCCATGCGCCGCGGCATCTGGATCGCAACATTGCATTGGTCGGACGTGTGGTGCAGGGCATGCCGCTGCTGTCGTCACTGCCGCGCGGTACCGGACCGCTGGGGTTTTATGAAAAATCCGAGCAGCGCGTGGGAATTCCCGCGATCCGCCTCGCCGCCGATGTGCCGGCTGGCGAGCGCACCAACCTCGAAGTGATCCGCACCGATACGCCATTGTTCACTTCGCTGGTGGAAGCGCTGCGTAACCGCCAGGGCCCCTGGTACAAGGTGCCGGCGGGGCATATCGAGTTGTGCAATGTGCCGATTGCTGTGCGGGTGGTTCCTGCCGCGAAGTAGGGCGGGCGTATTTCCCGCGCTCGCCGCCTCAGGCGGAAAGTCCAGCATTGGGGCGGCTTCCGGAGCATTTTTGCCCTGCGAGCCGCGCCGGTGCTTGAGTTTGTCATTCCCGCGCGGGACAGCCGCTAACCTGCTTCCCCCGACCGCCGCAACCACACCGGCTCCACCGACACCGTCGCATTGGCATCACCAATGAAGATATGCCCGTCCTGCAGCGTGGCATTGATGGCCATGTTGCGGTCGGCGAGTTTGGCCATGGCCTCCGTCGCCTCGACGGGCAGTTCGATCACATCCAGGTTCTGCAGCCGGTCAAGCTGTGCGCGATTGGCGTTCCACCAGATTCCCACGCCGCGGCCTCCATAGGCCACCAGTACTACATGTCGCGCACGGCCGCTGGCTTTACGCAGCGTACGTTCGTCGGGCAGGCCCACGTCGATCCACAGCTCGATGTTGCCGGTGAGATCTTTTTGCCACAGGTCCGGTTCATCGTCGGCGGAAATGCCGCGACCGAATTCGAGTGACTCGGTGGCGAACATGGCAAACGCCACCAGCCGCACCATCATGCGTTCGCTCGTTTCCGAGGGATGCCGCGCGACCGTGAGCGGATGGGTGGCGTAGTAGCCGCGGTCCATGTCCGAGACCGACAGCTCGACCTTGTGTACGGTGGCCTTGAGCGCCATCGGCTATTTCTTGGCCAGCGCTGTCTTCAGGAGCTCCGCGGTGACGTCGTTGAGCGACTTCTGTTCCGCCTCGGCCCTGGCATGTAGCTGCCGCACGATGTCGCCGTGAAGCTTCACCGCAAACGGCACCAGGCCCAGTTCGGCGTCACGTTTGCGTTGTTCTCGTTTGTCCATCGGTGCGCCCGCATCCTTGCCGAAACGGTCGGGAATGCCGGCCAGCTTCATATTGCCGGCAATCTTGGTGCCCTTGTTCTTTTCCAGGTCGGTTCTTTTCAAGTGGATTCCAATGTGGGCTAAAGCGGCATTTTACCCGTGGCCCCGGTTCGACCCGGAACCCGCGCTGCGATACCATGCCGTCATGTGGGAAAAAGATACGTGGGAACTGCTGAGTTTCATCGTCACTGTCATCGGCCTGCCGGTGGCCATCGGCGTATTTCTGTGGGAGCAGCGCCGCGAACGCGAGAACGACGAGGAAGAGGAATACCAGATGCTGGCCAATGCCTACATCGACTTCCTCAAGGTGGTGCTGGACAACGCCGACCTGCAATTGCGCAGCAATGCCCCCACGCAGAATCTCACCGCCGAGCAGGAAGAACGCATGCTGGTGATCTTTGACATGCTGGTATCGCTGTTCGAGCGCGCCTACCTCATCGCCTACCAGCCTGAAATGACCGGTGCGCGGGCGCGGCGCTGGAATTCATGGGACGACTACATGCGCGAATGGTGCCGCCGCGCCGACTTTGCCAGCCGGCTGCCCGACATGCTGCGCGGCGAGGACCCGGCCTTCAGCGCCTACATCCTGCGGCTGTCGGAAGAAGAAAAACCACCGCTGCCCGGCCCACCGCCGACGTTACCGTCGGCTTGAAATCGGCGCTTTGGAACACCGTCCTTCGGAAAATTGGTTTGGCCGGGGGTTCGTAGACATTCACCAGCTCAGACCTTGTCGTGCTCGCCGCAAGGCACTTCTCCCTTTCCTAAAGGGAGATTGAGAGGGATTTCGGTTCGTGGCGCCGCAGCGCTCACCCCATACCTGCACTTGGTTTCCACAGAGCGTGCTATCCGCAAGGCACTTCTCCCTTTCCCAAAGGGAGACTGAGAGGGATTTCGGCTCGTGGCGCCGCGGCGCCTTCCCACCCCCAACCAGTAGAAAACTAAGGCTTGCGCCGCTGCCGGTGCGCCTCGGCCTTGGCCGCAAACACGTTCTGCTTGGGTTTTTTGGACGTGGCTGGCATGGGTGTGCCGCCGGCATCCAGCGACACAAATTTGGGCTTGGGCGCCGGCTTGGACATCTGCTTGCTGCGGGCCTTGGGCCCCGGCTTGGCGCCGGTGCGCGGCACCCACGGTGCGCCTACCTTCGCCGCCCGCTTCTTGGCCGCCTTTTCGCGGGCCTGCACCACCCGCGCTTCGGCCAATGCGGCCACTTCAGCCGGATCCGGCGCCAGCACCGTGATACGCATGTCACCCAGCTGCACCACCTGGCCCGGGCGGATCTTGCAGCGCTTGCGCAGTTCCTGCTGGCCATCCACGGTGACGTTTCCTTCGGTCACCAGCGCGCCGCCGGCCCCGCCGCTGGCCGCCAGACCGCAAATCTTGAGCAACTGGTTGAGTTCGATGAATTCGGTGGTGATGCGGTAGTCCATCTGTTGCATGGCCGGCTTTCGGAGCGGTTCAAGCGGCCAGTGTACGCGAAGTGTCCACCCACATCGCTGCCGCAACGGCACCCCCGGCCGCCGCCGCCACGCCGGCAGGCCTCAAGTTCGGCGCGCGCCGGCCGATTACAGGATCAGGGAAATCGAGGCTTGGGAGTTACCAATACCCGATGGTTCTGACACGAACCAACCAGCAACATGGCAGCAACCCTAAAACGGTGCAAAACACAAAAAACAACGATTTGAGGCGCGATACAAGGAGTCCATCATGTTCAACCTTATTCACATTCCATCCGGGCGACAGGCCCGTCCGTCAGCATCGGCCTCCCGGCTGTTTGCCAGCGCTGTTAACCATGAAAACCACATCCGTCCGGCGGAGTGGTTGCTGCTTCTGATCGCCTTGGCGGTGCTGTGCCTGCCCGGCATCGCGCTGGCACAAACCAGCCAGACGATTTCGCTATTCCCCGTCGGGGCACAAGTCTATGCGCCAGGCGGCACTTTCTCGGTCTATGCCAGCGCGTCCTCCGGTCTGCCGGTGAGTTTCACCACCGATACCCCGGCGATCTGCCAGGCCAGCGGCAACAGCATCAGCATGCTGGCCGCGGGTACCTGTACTGTTCGCGCCAGCCAGCCCGGCGACGCCACCTACTCCGCGGCGCCGGTAATGCTCGACAGCGTGGCCATTGAGCGCGCCCCGCAATCGATCATGTTCAGCATGCCGTCAACCATGCCGCTGGTGGATATGTCGTTTCCGGTGAGCGTGGGTTCGACGTCGCACCTGCCGGTGACCATTACGTCCCAGACGCCAGCTGTATGCACCTTCGCCGGCGTCACCATCACCTTGCACCAGTCCGGAAACTGCACCGTTCGCGTCACCCAGGCCGGCAACAGCAACTACCTGCCTGCTGCAGCCGTGGATGCGGTGATGCCGATCACCCCGGCCATCACGCAATTGGTGATGGGCTCGTCTGCCAGTGCCGTGGCCTATGGCACACCGGTGACACTGTCGGCGGAAATCCGCGGCTTTGCCCCCACCGGGCGCATTGACTTCGTGACCGCATCCGGCAACGGCTATGTGCCGGTCTGCACCGGCGTGGCGATGGCCAGCGGAATCGCCACCTGCACGGTGCCGGGCAGCTACCTGCGCGCCACTCCGGTGTATTTCCTTGCCACCTATGCGGGCGACGCCAACAACCAGTCCGCCTCCGGCAGCTATCAGCAGGTGGTGGCCACCAGCCAGTCGGGCCTTTCGGCCGGCTTCACACCGCAAGTGCCACTGGCCGGCGGCAGCCTAGCGCTGAGCGCCATGGTGACCCAGGCCGGCACCGGCAGCCGCGTCACCTTCAGCGAGAACGGCAGCCCGCTGCCCGGCTGCAACAACGTCGCCCTGATTTCGGTGGGTGGTTCGGGCAGTGGCATCGGTGGCGCGCGCTGCGACATCGCCGCGGTCACGGCCGGTGCACACACCTATGTGGTTACTTACCCGAACCCAACCGGCACCGGCTTCGACCAGGTGCTGCTGACCGTCAACGTCGCCGCCAGCGGCCCGCAGGATTACACCGGCATGTGGTGGGCGGGCCTGGCCGAAAACGGCTGGGGTCTCTCGGTCGACCAGCACGGTGCCATCCAGTTTGTGGTGCTCTACGTGTACGACAACGCCGGCAAGCCGATCTGGTATGTCATGCCGGGCGGTTCGTGGAACGCGGCCGGCACCGACTATAGCGGTCCGCTATACCTGCCCACCGGCAGCCCGTTCACGTCGTACGATGCCTCGAAGTTCACGGCCAACGCGCCGGTGGGCACCGCCACCATCTCCTACCTCAACGCAACCACGGCGACCCTTGCGTTTACGATCAACGGCGTCAGCGCCACCAAGCAGATCCTGCGTCAGTCGTTTGGGGACGGTGCCAACATCGGCGTCTCGATGGGCGACATGTGGTGGGGCGGCCAGCAGGAGAACGGCTGGGGCATGAACATCACCCAACAGGGCAGCGTGCTGTTCCCGGTCTGGTACACCTACGACGCCAGCGGACGCGCCACCTGGTTTGTGATGCCCGGCGGCAAGTGGAATGGCGCCACGTATACGGGTGACCTGTACCAGCCGAACAGTTCGGCCTGGCTGGGCTGCACGTACATGGCCGCCCAGTTCACGCCCAACAAGGTGGGTCAGCTGAGCCTGACCTTCAGCGACCAGAACACGGCCACCGCCGTATTCGAGGTCAACGGCATGGTGCGCACCAATAGCATCGTCCGGCAGTCGTTTTAGTCACCGCGCACCCGCTGCGCTTATTCAACCCGGAGGCACGGCCGCACAAGCGGCCGTGCCTTTTTTCATGGCCCGTCGCGGTGCCTGTGTGGCCTGTGATTGATCCATCGCAAGCCGTTGGGGCTTACCCTGCGCCGGCGCTCAAGTTTGCGCGGCGGACTGTCGCAAACACTTCAGGGCTTCCAAATCGCCCCGGCGCACTTTTGCTGATGGCCGGTGTGGTGCCCCGCGAGCAACACGGAGCAATTGAAGTGCATCCGATTCCCAGCGAGTCTGATGCCAGACCGGCACCGGCAGAGTCGTGAATCGCCGGCGGTGGCCTGACACCAAGTGTGCACACGATGGTGACGCAACCGAAACAGGAGAACAACATGTTTGGCACTTGCTACCTGCCGGGAGGCAGGGAAGGCCCCAGAAAGATTCCCGCGTCTGATTCAGGCAAAACCGAATCGCCGCCCACCGCTATCGCAGCCCTGTTACGCATTGCGTATCTGCTGTTCGGCATGCTGCTGCTGGCGATGATCGGGACGGCTACGCCGGCGTTGGCCGCCAACGAGGCGTTCCAGAACGGGCGGCTGCGCCTGGGCACCGGCTCCGAACCATCGGTTAATTCTCTCGGCAACCTGCAACAGCCCTTCTATTACGACTCGGTAATGGGCGGCGGCGGGTGGTACCAGCTGACTTTCTCCAACTATCCGCTGAACAACGCGGTCGCGGTAGGCGGTGACGGTACCAGCAGCTGGAACCTGAATGGGACGCTGGCGGAGGATCCCACCCTCGGTAACCAGGTGATCGACGTCAGTGGATTTGTCCGTACCAGCGGCGACAACGGTTACGGCACCATTGTTTCGACCGGCGACGTGACTATCGGCGCGCAGACGTTCCAGGTTCGCAACACCTATATTCTGGGAGCAACCGACTCGTTTGTAAAAATCGTCACGCGGGTGACCAACACGGGTGGGACGCCGCTGCAGAATGTGCGCTTATGGGTGGGCACCCAGGACGACTATGTGGGTGGCAGCGACCAGCCCACCAAGGTCCGTGGCAACATCATCAACGGTGTATTTACCCCGCTGAACCTGACCTCGGATCCGTCCCCCGCATTGCAGATTTCTTCTGGTGCGACGGGTGTGTTGTTCTACTCGACGTCTCCGCGGGCCCGTACAACGATCGACGGATGCTGCTGGTTTGGGAACGCCTACAACCGCGACCCCGCAACCAACCCGATTACGCTGACCGGTGACGGGTCGTACGCGCTGTTCATTCGCATGAATGACCTCGCGCCCGGGCAGAGCGATGAAATCGACTGGTACTACGCCGCCGGCGAACTGGCCAACCTGGGCTCCATCGTGGCGGCTGTCGGGTCTGCGTCGTCCTCCGGTCCTGTCACACTGACCCGCAATGTGCTGGCTTCGCCGTTCACGCCGGTCACCATCAGCGGCGGCACGCCACCGTACAGCTACGCCATCAGCCCGGCACTGCCGGCCGGCCTGTCGTTCAACACCAGCACCGGCCAGATCACCGGGACGCCGACGTTCACAAGCACCACTACCACCTATACCGTCACCATCACCGACGCCGCGCCGGCCACTACCAACGGTACCTTTGACATGACGGTGAAGGACACGCAGTCGATCTTTTTCAACATTGTCTCCGCACAAACCTACGCCACGTCGGGCACCTTCTCGCTGACCGCAACCGCGACTTCCGGACTGACCGTGAGCTTCGCCTCGCAAACCGGCAGCGTGTGCTCGGTTTCAGGCACCACGGTCACGATGCTATCGACCGGTACCTGTACCGTGCGCGCCAGCCAGGCGGGCAACGGAACCTATCTTGCGGCCCCCGACGTGGACCAAGGCGTCGCCATCGGCCAGGCTGGTCAGACGATCAGCTTCCCCGGTGTGGGCCAGCAGGTGTTTGTGAACGGCGGGTCCTTCGGCGTCAGCGCCTCGGCCAGTTCGGGACTCGGCGTAACCTTCGTAAGCCTCAGCGCCTCGATCTGCACCACCGCCGGTTCCATTGTCACCATGCATGCGCCCGGCACCTGTACCATCCGTGCCTCGCAGGCGGGCAACAGCAGCTTTACGGCCGCCACGCCGGTGGACATCAATATCCTCATCGGCAAACTGGACCAGACGGTTTCGTTCCTGGCGATTGCCGCCCAGACCTATGGTCCGTCGGCGACCTTCAGTGCGTTTGCCACATCCACCTCCGGCCTCGCGGTGACCATCACCTCGGACACGACCGGTGTGTGCACCATCGCCGGCAGTACCGTGAGAGTTGTCACAGCGGGCACCTGCACCCTGCGCGGCAGCCAGTCCGGCAATGCCACGTACAACGCCGCACCTGATGTTACGGTCGGCGTCAACATCGCCGCCGCATCGCAAACCATCAGCTTCACGGCAATCGCCGCACAAACCTATGCACCGACGGCCACTTTCGGCGTGTCTGCGACGGCCAGTTCCGGCCTGCCGGTTTCGTTCACCTCCAGCACGATGGCTGTGTGCACGGTTGCCGGCACGACTGTCAGCATCCTCAACGCCGGCACCTGCACGCTGGTCGCCTCCCAGGCGGGCAATGGCAACTACAACGCCGCCGCCGATGTGAACGGCAGCGTCACCATTGCCGCTGCGGCGCAGACCATCAACTTCCCGGCGATTGCAGCGCAGACCTTTGTTCCGTCGGCAACCTTCACGGTGTCGGCAACGGCCAGTTCAGGCCTCACAGTGGCCTTCGCCTCCAGTACGCCGGCTGTCTGCACCGTTGCCGGAAACACCGTGAGCGTCGTCAGCGCCGGTACGTGCACGCTGGTCGCTTCGCAGGCGGGCAACGGCAACTACAATGCCGCAGCCAATGCAAACGGCAGCGTCAGCATTGCCGCCGCGTCACAGACCATCACGTTCCCGGTGGTGGCAACGCAAACCTTCGCGCCCGGCGCCACGCTCAACGTGTCCGCCACAGCCAGTTCGGGCCTTGCGGTCAGCTTCGTGTCGGATTCACCTGCTGTCTGCTCGGTATCGGGTAACGTGGTGACACTCCTCGCAGCCGGTTCCTGCGGCATACGCGCCACCCAGGCGGGTAACGGCAACTACAACGCGGCTGCGGATGTACGCAACACGTTCACGGTCGACAAGTCCGCGCAGACGATCACCTTCAGCCAGATCACGGCGCAGACCTTTGCCCCGTCGGGCGGCTTCAGTGTCGCCGCCAGCACCAACTCGGGTCTGGTCGTGAGCTTTGCTTCCGACACACCGGCTGTATGCAGTGTCAGCGGCACGGCGGTCAGCATCCTGACGGCAGGCACCTGCACGCTGCGTGCATCGCAGGCCGGCAACGGCAATTACAACCCGGCGGCGGATGTCACCGCCAGCGTGGTCATCGCGCAATCGGCGCAGACCATCACCTTCGGTGCGCTGCCCGGCCAGCCGCTGGCCGGCACGCCACTCCAGGTGAGCGCCTCCAGTTCGTCAGGACTCGCCGTGGTATTCAGTTCGCAGTCGCCGTCGGTCTGCAGCGTCAGTGGCGCTACCGTGACCATGTTGTCGCTGGGTACCTGCACGGTGCGCGCCAGCCAGACGGGTGATATCAACTACCTCGCCGCCGTACCGGTGGACCGCAGCTTCACGGTCTCGCAGGCGGTGTCGCAACTCGCCCTGTCGTCGAGCAACAGCCGCGCCACCTACGGTAAGGCGGTTACGCTCACGCTGATGGTGCGTGGCTTCAGCCCGACCGGGCGGGTCGACTTCATGATCTCCGGCGCCGGTGGGTTTACGCAGATCTGCAATGCAGTAGTGTTGACCAACGGACTTGCGACCTGCGATGTGCCGGGCAGCTTGCTGCGCGCCAACCCGGTGATTTTCGTGGCGTCATATAACGGCGACACGAACAACCAGGCCAACAGTGCCAACTACCAGCAGACCGTGGATGTCGGCCAGGCCAGTGTCTCGGTCACCGTCAATCCGCAGGTGCCGGTGGCCGGTCGCAGCGTCACGCTCAGCGCCATGATCACCCAGGCCCGTCTCGACAGCCGCCTGGCCTTCATGGAAAACGGCGTGGCCGTGCCGGGTTGTTCAGCCGTGCCCGTGGCTGCCTTCGGCGGCACCGGTGACCTCGGCGGCGCGCAATGCGTGATCCCGTCGATCACCGCCGGCGTGCACACCTATGTGGTGACCTATCCCAATGCCAGTGGCACCGGCTTTGACCAGGTGTATGTGATGTTTGAAGTCACTTCGGTCGGTCCGCAGGACTATTCGGGCATGTGGTGGGCGGGCCAGGCCGAAAACGGCTGGGGACTGTCCGTCGACCAGCATGGCGGCAAGCAGTTCGTGCTGCTCTACGTGTACGACGGCAATGGCAAACCGGTGTTCTATGCCATGCCGACCGGTAACTGGAACGACGCGATGACCAGCTTCAGCGGCCAGCTGTTCCTGCCAACCGGCACATCGTTCAGCAACTATGACGCGAGCAAATTTTCGGCCAATGCACCGGTCGGATCAGCCACCATTACCTACACCAGCGATTCCACCGCCACGCTGACCTACACCATCAACGGCATCAGCGGGACCAAGCAGATCACCCGCGAGTTGTTCAGCGACGGCGTGAATATCAATGTCTCGGTGGGCGACATGTGGTGGGGCGGCAACGAGCAGAACGGCTGGGGGATGAACATCTCCCACCAGGGCAGCGTGCTGTTCCCGGTCTGGTATACCTACGACGAGGCCGGCAAGGCCACCTGGTACACCATGCCGGGCGGACGCTGGAACGGCGCGACCTACACGGGCGACCTGTATTACTCCACCAGTTCAGCCTGGCTCGGCGTGCCTTATGACGTCCGGCTGTTCGCGCCGACCAAAGTGGGGCAGATCAGCATCGCCTTCATCGATGAAAACACGGCCACCGTGACATTCAACGTCAACGGTGTCGTTCGCACGGGCACCATCAGCCGCCAGCCGTACTAAGCGGAAGACGGCTACTCCGCCCGGTCGTGAAAACGGCCGGGCTTTTTTTCGCCCAGTAGCGACGGATCACCCCGCCAGCAGCACTTTCAGGAACGCCTCTCCGTACTTTTCTAGCTTGCGCGCACCCACGCCGCTGATCATGCCCATCTCATCCAGATTGGTCGGGCGGTGCGAGAGCATTTCCTGCAGCGTGGCGTCGTGGAAGATCACATAGGGCGGCACACCCTGTTCGCGCGCCAGCGCCAGGCGCGCTTCGCGCAACGCCTCCCAGAGCGCCGCGTTTTCCGGTGCCACCCCGTTGTTTTCCGCACTTCGAACAGTGGCGTCGCGGCGGGATTTCTTCGGCTTCTTCGCCGCCTGCACCCGTAACGTGACACGCTGCTCGCCCTTGAGTACCGCCTTGCTCTGCGCGGTGAGCTTCAGGCCGCCGTAGCCTTCCAGATCCACCGCCAGAAAACCCGCTGCGGCCAGTTGCCGGAATACGCCACGCCATTGCAGGTCGGATAAATCGTTGCCCACACCAAAGGTTGGCAACCGATCATGGCCGAACTGCAGCACCTTCGGCGTGGAGTTGCCGATGAGTACATCCACCAGATGCGCCACACCGAAGCGCTGGCCGGTGCGGTATACGCAGGACAGCGCCTTTTGCGCGGCGGTGGTGCCGTCCCAGGTTTCGGGCGGCTCCAGGCAGTTGTCGCAGTTGCCGCAAGGCTTGCTGCGCTTTTCACCGAAGTAGGACAGCAACGTGAGGCGGCGGCAGGTGATGGATTCGCAGTAGCCCAGCAGCGCGTCGAGTTTTTGTCGTTCCAAGCGCTTGCGTTCCTCGCCGGCTTCAGAACCATCCACCATCTGCTTCAAGGTCACTACATCCGACATGCCGTAGGCCAGCCACGCCTCCGCCGGCAAACCGTCGCGGCCTGCGCGTCCGGTCTCCTGGTAGTAGCCCTCCATGCTCTTGGGCAGATCAAGATGCACCACAAAGCGCACGTTGGGCTTGTCGATGCCCATTCCGAAGGCGATGGTGGCGACCATGATCACGCCTTCCTCGCGGATGAAGCGCTGCTGGTTTTCCGAACGCGAGGCGGCATCCATGCCGGCGTGATAGGGCAGTGCCTTGTAGCCGCGCCCCAGCAGGAAGGCGGCAGTCTCGTCCACCTTCTTGCGCGAGAGCCGGTAAATGA
>CAYSKY010000007.1:7495-24646 GCA_964431425.1 uncultured Burkholderiales bacterium | reverse complement strand
ACCCCGAACGGATCATCCACATTGATGACCGCATGCTGCAATCCGCGCATGGCGAACAGGCGCGCCTTGGCTTCGCCATAGGCCTGCATGGTGCCGTGATAATCGAGGTGATCGCGTGTCAGATTGGTGAACACGCCGATGTCGTACGCGATGTCCGTCACGCGCCCTTGTTCGAGTCCGTGGCTTGACACCTCCATGGCGCAGGCGGTGGCACCGGCGCGGCGGTAGTCGCGCAGCGATCTTTGCAGCGTGACGGCGTCGGGCGTGGTGTTATCGGAAGGCTGGAGTTGCCCGACCAGCCCGTTGCCGATGGTGCCGATCACGGCGGATTGGCGGCCGGCCCGGGCGAGCCCCTGCGCAATCCATTGCGATACCGAAGTCTTGCCGTTGGTGCCGGTCACCCCCACCATCCACAGCGCCTCGGAGGGGCGGCCATACACAATTCCGGCAATCTGGCTGGCGTGTGCCTTCAGGTTGGGAACACCCAGATGCGGGACTTTCCATTCTGGCGACCAGTCAAAACCGGCGGCCTCGTAAAGGACGGCGGAGGCACCGCGGGTGATGGCATCCGCAATGAAATCGCGACCGTCCCGCGCCGCGCCCGGATAGGCGAGAAAAACGCTGCCGCGCCGCGCTTCGCGGCTGCCGGCGGTGGCCTCTTCAATCGTGGTGGGCAGTGCCGCCAGCGCGTTCTCCAGTTCGGCCACCGTAAAGCCGGCTGGCAACACGGTCGCGGCGGCATCTGCAGCGCGTTCGGCAGCGGCCATCATCCGCGATCCTTGCTGGCCACATTGACCGGTGCCGGTGCCACGGCTTCCCGCAATTGGGTTTCGGGTGCATCCGGCGGCACGCCCGCCATGCGCAACGCCTGCGACATGACCGCGGAAAACACCGGCGCGGAAACCTCGCCGCCGGCATGCTTGCCCGCCGACGGCTCATCAATAGTGACGGCGATGATGTAGCGGGGGTTGGAGGCCGGTGCGTAGCCGATGAATGACGAAAGATAGAGATGGTCGGAATACTGGCCGTTGACAAGTTTGTAGGCGGTGCCGGTCTTGCCGGCTACGCGATAGCCGGCCACCTGTCCCTTGAGCGCCGTGCCGCCGGATTGGGTGACGGTTTCGAGCATCTGCGCCATGGCCAGCTCCGTCTTGGCGGAGATGACCTGGCGACCGATGGCTTCACTTTCGCGCTTCACAAACGTGACCGGCAACAGTACGCCATCGTTGGTGAATACCGTGTACGCGCGCGCCAGCTGCAATGCGCTCACTGACACGCCATAGCCATAGGCCATGGTGGCCTGCTCGATCGGCTTCCAGGTCTTCACCGGTCGCAGGCGGCCGGTGGCCTCACCCGGGAAGCCCGTCCTGGGTGGCGTGCCAAAGCCGAGATCGTTGTAGAAGTTCCACAACTGCTCGGACGGCAACTGCAAGGCCATCTTGGCGGTTCCGATGTTGCTGGACTTCTGGATGATCTCCGCCACCGTCAACTGGCTGGACGGATGCGCATCGGTGATGGTTTTGGGCCCCAGGGTGAATCCTGCGCCGGTGCTGATGATCGTGGTCGGCTTGACGATGCCCGCTTCCAGCGCAGCTGACACGGTAAACGGCTTGAAGGTGGAGCCGGGCTCGAATACATCGGTGACACTGCGGTTGCGCGCCTGCTTCGGGTTCCACTGGGCGCGGTTGTTCGGGTTGTAGTCGGGCTGGTTCACCAGCGCCATCACTTCGCCGGTGCGGGCATCGAGCATCACCAGCGCACCACCTTTGGCCTTGTGCGTTTCAACGGCGTTCTTCAGTTCGCGATGGGCGAGGAACTGCAGGCGTTCGTCGATCGACAGGCTGAGCCCGCGGCCCTCGCGCGGCGCCTTTAGATTCTCAATATCCTCGACGATGCGTCCCTTGCGATCCTTGATCACACGACGCTGGCCCGACTGTCCGGCCAATGTGGATTGCTGCGCCAGCTCGATGCCCTCCTGGCCCTGGTCTTCCTGGCCGGTGAAGCCGATCACGTGCGCCGTCACGTCGCCGGCCGGGTAGAAGCGCCGGTACTCGCGCTGCTGGAAAATGCCGGCCACTTTCAGCGCCATCACGCGCGCCGCCTGGTCGGGTGAAAGCTGGCGCTTCAACCAGACAAAATTCTTGTCCTTGTCTCCAAGCTTCTCGGCCAGCACCTTGCGATCCATGCCCAGCGCCAGCGCCAGTTTGGCCAGCTCGGGGGCGCCGATCTCCATGTCGGCCGGGCTTGCCCAAATCGACTCTACCGGCGTGGAAATCGCCAGCGGCTTGCCGTTGCGATCCATCACCGCGCCGCGCGAGGCGGGCATTTCGACCACGCGCATGAAGCGGGCCTCGCCCTTGGCCTGCAGGAATTCGTTGTTGAGGCCCTGCAGATAGAACGCGCGCCCGGTCAGCACCAGAAACGAGGCGAGACAAAGTACCAGCACCAGCCGGGCCCGCCAGCCTTCCAGCTTGAGCCGCAGGTTGGGCTCGATGCGGCGGGAGGAGTGGTTCATCATTTGGCCACCGCCGGCGTGCCGGATGCAGGTGCCGGTGCAGCGCTTTCCAGGACCACGATTGCTGTGCGCTTCGCGTCAGGGATGCCCATGCCGAGGTCGCGTGCGGCCTTCTGTTCAATTCGCCGGCCGTTGCCCTGGGTTTGCGCCTCCAGTTGCAGCTCGCGCCACTCGTTGTCGAGTTTGCGTTCGGTCTCCTGCTCCGCCTGCAGTTCGATGAAGACCTTCCGCGCCTTGTGCTGCGAGGTGACGACCGACAACGCGCAGCCGATGAGGGCGAGCAGCAGAAGCAGGTTGAGCCGGGTCATGCCCACGCCCCCAGCCGCTCGGCGGTGCGCATGATGGCGCTGCGCGCGCGCGGATTGGCCGACACTTCAGCGTCGGACGCACGCACCGGTTTACCGATGATCCTGAGCGTGGCTACGTTGACTTCATTCGCGCGGATCGGCAGTTTCGAGGGCAGGTGGTCCGCCTTCGCTGCGTTTTGCAGGAAGCGCTTCACAATCCGGTCTTCGAGCGAATGAAATGCAATGACAGCCAACCTGCCTCCAGTCCGCAGCCCACGTACGGCCTGCGGTAAAACGAGTTCTACTTCCTCAAGCTCTTGATTGATGAAAATCCGAAGAGCCTGAAACGTGCGGGTTGCGGGGTGTTGGCCCGGCTCGCGCGTCCGGACGGTTTTACCCACGAGCTCGGCAAGCTCGCGCGTCGTCCGAATACGTCCGATGATCCTTGCCGCAACAACCGCTCTTGCAATCTGCCGAGCAAACCGTTCTTCACCATAGCGCCAGATCACCTCCCCAATTTCTTGTTCATCGGCCCGATTCAGCCAGTCTTCGGCCGTCTCGCCCTGCGTCGTATCCATGCGCATGTCGAGCGGACCGTCGAACCGGAAACTGAATCCACGATCCTGCTGGTCCAGCTGCGGCGAGGACACCCCCAGATCCGCCAACACGCCATGCACCGCACCTTCATCACTGCCCGCCACCTGCCGCAACACCGCGCCCAGTTCCCCCAGCGTCGCGTGGTGCAACGAAAACCGCCCGTCCTGCTTTGCCAGCTCCGCACCTGCGGCAATCGCCTGCGGGTCTCGGTCGATGGCGATCAATCGTCCCGCCGGTCCCAGCCTTTCCAGAATGGCGCGCGAGTGTCCGCCGCGGCCGAACGTGCCGTCGACATAAATGCCGTCCGGCTGGATTGCCAGCGCATCGACCGCTTCGCGAAGCAGTACGGTGACGTGTGCTGGCGAAGGTGAGAACTCATCCATGCCACCGGCTAGAGGGAGAAGTTTTCGGTGCCGGGCGGCAGCCCGGTGGCGCCCGAGGTGAGCGACTTCAGCTGCGCCTCCCAGGCGGCGGCATTCCAGATTTCGAAATGCGTGCCCTGCCCGACAAACATCACCAGCTTCTCGATGCCCGCGAACTTGCGCAATTCCGGCGAGATCAGCACCCGGCCGCTGCCGTCGAGCACGTGCTCTTCCGCAAAGCCGATCAACAACCGCTTCCACACACTGGCGGTGCGATCCAGGCTGGGAAAGGTCATCACGCGGTCGCGGATCGGTTCCCAGTGCTTGAGCGGATAAAGCAGCAGGCAGCCTTCGGGATGCGCGGTCAGCACCAGCTTGCCCTCGCTCGGCGCGAGCAGGGCGTCACGATGCTTGACCGGGACCGCCATGCGGCCCTTCACGTCCAGATTGAGTTCTGACGCACCCTGAAACACGATCGATGGATCCCCTCTTATTGTCATTGCCGGCGAAAAAACGAAACGGGTTTTCAGGGAATTCCCTAAAAACCCACTTTTCGCCACTTGTGGACACTATAGGCAATTAAAAACCCGAGGTCAAGCGGGTTTCGGGGATTTTTTCTTTAAGAGTCAGACACTTAGCGCAACTTTCTCGAAAGATTTTGCCTGTGGAAAACTTCGTTGATAATTAAATAGATAACCGAATAACCTAAAGTAACTTCGCAAGAAAAGAGCTCGAAAAAACAGGTATTTACTGTATTTTTATACACTCACCCGTTCACGGCAGCCAAATTCGGTCTGACCGCGCTGTTTCACCGCTCGGTAAGCGCCGTATTGTGTTTTCAAGCGGCAATGCCGGTGCCGCTGCGCCGTATCATCGCTGGTCATTTCCTGATTGAGCCCGCCATGTCCCGCGCAGTGTCACGCCACGTCATCGTCCCCGCCCTCGCCGCCCTGCTATCGTTCACCCCGCCTGCGACTGAGGCTGCCAGCGTGAAGAAGGACGCCGACATCGAAAAAATCGTCCGCGAGATTTCCGCCAAACGCATCGAAGCCACCATTCGCAAACTGGTCAGCTTCGAGACACGCAACTCGCTGTCGGAAACCACCAGCGACAGCAAAGGCATCGGCGCGGCGCGGCGCTGGATCAAGTCAGAGCTGGAGCGCTGCAGCGCGAACAACGGCGGCCGTCTCAAGGTGGAATTCGATGAACACCTCGCCCCGGTGAGCGCGCGGGTGCCTCAGCCGACACCGATCGTGAACGTGGTGGCCACGCTGCCCGGTGAACAACCCGAAAGCCGCGACCGCGTGTATGTGGTCAGCGGTCATTACGACTCCATGCGCGGCACGCCCACCGATCCTGATGGCTTTGCACCCGGCGCCAACGATGACGGCTCGGGTACGGCGGCCGTGATGGAACTGGCCTGCGTGATGTCGAAGTACAAGTTCAAGTCAACGTTGATTTTCATGACGGTGGCCGGCGAGGAGCAGGGCCTGCTGGGTGCCACTTTTTTTGCGAAAGCGGCGAAGGCAAAGGGCATGAATGTGGCCGGCATGATCACCAACGACATCATCGGCAATACCCGCGGCTCAAACGGCGTCGTTGAGCGCAGGAAAGTGCGCCTGTTCGCCGAGGGCGTGCCGCCGCTCAAGGACATGCCCGATGAGATCGTGCAACTCATTCGCACCGGCGGTGAAAACGACTCGACACCCCGGCAACTGGGCCGCTTCATCAAGCAAGCGGGAGAGCGCTACGTGCCGGGCATGAAAGTGGAACTGATTTACCGGCGCGACCGCTACCTGCGCGGCGGTGACCACTTCCCGTTTCTCGACGCCGGCTATCCGGCGGTGCGCATGACCGAGTACATCGAGGACTTCCGCCACCAGCACCAGAACGTGCGCGAGGAAAACGGCGTGAAGTTCGGCGACTTGCCGGAGTTTGTTGATTTCGCGTACGCCGCTGATGTCGCGCGCATCAATGCGGCGGCGCTGGCGTCACTCGCCAACAGCCCCTCGGCGCCGCAGGAAGTGCAAATGGAAAATCTTTTCCTTGAGAACAACACCACGTTTCGCTGGAAGGCCAATCCGGAACCCGATGTCGCCGGCTATCGGGTCGTGTGGCGCGATACTACCGCTCCGTTCTGGCAAAAGTCCGAGGACTTCCCCAACGTCACCCGTGCCACTGTGATCGGCACATCGAAAGACAACGTGGTATTTGGCGTACAGGCGATCGACAAGGCGGGCAACGCCAGCGTGGCGACCTTCCCGAAGCCGTTCCGGCGCTGATCGCCTGACGCATGGAACGGCGCTCACACCATTTGATCGGGCCGAACCCAGCGATCGAAATCGACTGAGGATACGCGGTCGGACGCGAGTGCGGCCTCACGCAGGCTGAGCCCGTCCCGCCTGGCCCGCTCGGCGATAGCCGCGGCTGCGTCGTAGCCGATGAACGGCACCAGCGCGGTCACCAGCATCAACGAACGTTCCAACAATCCCGCAATGCGCGCCTTATCCGCCGTGATACCGCGTACGCAGTGCAACTCGAAACTGCGCATGCCATCCGTCAGCAAACGCAGGCTCTGCAAAAAATCAGCGGCCATCACCGGCTTGTATACATTGAGCTCGAACGTTCCGGAAGCGCCGGCAAAGGCAATGGAAACGTCATTTCCCATCACCCGGCAACAGAGCATCGTCAGTGCCTCGCATTGCGTTGGGTTGACCTTGCCCGGCATCATGGAACTGCCGGGTTCATTTTCGGGCAGGTGCAATTCGCCAATACCGCAGCGCGGACCAGACGCGAGCCAGCGAATGTCGTTGGCGATCTTGGTCATCGCAACGGCCAGCACTTTCAGTGCGCCGTGCATGGCCACCATGCCGTCATGCGCGGCAATTGCCGAGAACCGGTTGGCCGCACAAACGAAGGGCAGCCCGGTGGTCCGTGCCAGTTTATTCGCCACGCGTGCGCCGAATTCCGGATGCGTGTTCAGCCCGGTGCCGACCGCCGTCGCACCGATCGCCAGCTCAAGGATCGAAGGCAGATACAGCGCGATGGCACTGTACGCGTGGCCAAGCTGTGAGGCATAGCCCGAGAATTCCTGCCCCAGTGTCAGTGGCGTCGCGTCCTGCAGATGGGTTCGACCGATCTTGATGATTCCGGCAAATTCCTCGCAATGGTTTTCAAACGTGGAGCGCAGATCGGCCAGTGCAGGCAGCAATCGACCTGCAACCCCGGTTGCAGCAGCAAGGTACATTGCCGTCGGGAACACATCGTTGGACGATTGACCCCGGTTGACGTCATCGTTCGGATGTACCTTGCGTTCCGCCCCCCTGCGCCCGCCAAGCAGCTCGGAAGCGCGATTGGCCAGCACCTCGTTCATGTTCATGTTGGTTTGCGTGCCGGACCCCGTCTGCCAGACACGCAGCGGAAACTCGGCCGCATGCGACCCACCGATGACCTCGGCGGCGGACGCAATGATCGCCGCGGCCTTGTCCGGCGCCAGCAGGCCAAGGTCCAGGTTGGTCTGGGCACAGGCGGACTTGACCATGGCGAGCGCATGAATCAATTCAGGCGGCATGCTCTCGGTGGAAATGGCAAAGTGTTCGAGGCTGCGTTGGGTTTGGGCTCCCCACAGCCGCGCCGCATCCACTTCAACCGCGCCCATCGAATCGCTTTCGGTTCGCGACTGGTTCATCGCGGAACCTCCGGGAGCTGAATTTCGACATCGTGTTGGCGCTGATCATCCACCATCAGCAGCGTCTCGCCGTTTTGCAGCACGCCGTCGACGACAATCTGCGACGCCACGGCGCCAGCAGACTTCACCAGCTTGATGCGATACACGCTTCGCCGGAACCGGTAGGACATGGTGTAGGCTGCCCAGCCCGAAGGCAGGCACGGCGAGAATCGCAGGGTATCAGCCTCGCGCGTGAGGCCCAGCAGTGACTCCAGCAGCAGGCGGTACATCCAGCCCGCCGATCCGGTGTACCAGCTCCAGCCCCCGCGTCCGGAATGCGGGCTGACGGCATACACATCGGCGGCGATCACGTACGGTTCCACCTTGTAGCGCGCCACCGCGCGCGGCGACCCGGTGTGGCTGAGCGGGTTGATCATGGTGGCCAGTTCCCATGCGCGCTGCGGGTCAGCCTGTGCGGCGAATGCCATGGCCGCCCAAATCGCGCCATGCGTGTACTGGCCGCCGTTCTCACGAACTCCGGGCACATAGCCGCGGATGTAGCCGGGGTCCAGGCTGGATTTGTCGAACGGCGGATCCAGCAGCTGGATGATGCCGTCGTCTCGCCGGACCAGGCGCTCATCCAGCGCATTCATCGCCTCGCGCGCCCGCGCCGGATCGGCGACACCTGACAGCACCGACCAGCTCTGGGCGATGGAATCGATGCGGCAATCCACATTGCCCGCCGAACCCAGAGGCACGCCGTCGTCGAAGTAGGCGCGCCGGTACCATTCGCCGTCCCAGCCGTGCTCCTCCAGTTTCCGCGCCAGCGTGCCCCGCACTGCGAGGCACTCTGCGGCAAATTCCCGGTCTCCACGGGCCAGCGCCAGCGGTGCAAACCGGCCCAGCACCTCGCACAGGAAGAAGCCCAGCCAGACGCTCTCACCCCGGCCGCCGGTGCCCACCATGTTCATGCCATCGTTCCAGTCACCGGAGCCGATCAGCGGCAGACCGTGTTCACCAAACCGCAAGCCTCGCTGCAGTGCACGCGCGCAATGCTGGTAGAGGTCCGAGGTCACGGGCGACCGGGTGGGCAGGTCGTAGTAGGAATCATCCTCGGGATTAACCTGGCGCCCGTCCAGATAGGGTACGACTTCGTCCAGTACGCCGATGTCACCTGTCGCATTCACATAACGGCATGCGGCCAGCGGCAGCCACAGGAAGTCATCCGAGCAACGGGTACGCACGCCACGGCCCGAGGGCGGATGCCACCAGTGCTGGACATCGCCTTCCAGAAATTGCCGCCCCGCGCACAGCACCAGGTGATCCCGAACCAGTTGCGGGGTGGTATGTACCAACGCCATCACATCCTGCAACTGGTCGCGGAAGCCGAACGCACCGCCGGACTGGTAGTAGCCGCTGCGCGCCCACAGGCGGCAGGCAATGGTTTGGTAAACCAGCCAGCCGTTGACCAGCACGTCGAGGCTGCGGTCCGGCGTGTTGACCTGCACCGCGTCCAGTGTTGTGTGCCAAAACCTGTGCACCGCCTGCAGTGCCTCGTCTCCGGCAATGCCGCCGCGGAATCGATGCACCAGCGCACGGGCATCGGCGAGGTTGTCACCCACCCCGAGGCGGAACACCAGTTCGCGCGTTTCGCCGTCGGCCAGGGTGAACGGCACCTGGATGGCACCGCAGGGATCCAGCGCGGCCCCGACCTTGCCGGACAGATGGCTGCGGCCCATGGCGGCCGGGGCGCCCATGCTGCCATTGCGACCCAGGAACTCGGCGCGGTCGCCGGACCAGCTGCGCGCCGCGTCATCGACATCCATGAAGGCGATGCGGTTGGCGAACTCGCCGTTGTAGGCATTGCGGGCCAGCAAGGCGCCGGTCAGCGGATCAATCTCGGTGATGACATGCATGGTGGATTTGGCGCGCAGGTCACCCAGCACCCATTCCACATAGCCGGTCGCCGACAGGTGACGGGGCACACCCGATACATTGCGCACCTTCAGCACCGAGAACTTGACCGCCGCGTCGGTGGCCACAAACACGGTCAGTGTGCTCTGGATGCCGCCCTCGGTGTGCTCGAACACGCTGTAACCGAATCCGTGCCGCGTCCGGTACCAGCCCCTGCGGCCACACGGCAGCAGTGACGGTGACCAGTAGCGGCCGCTGTCTTCGTCGCGCAGATAGATCGCCTCGCCGCTCGCATCGCTCACCGGATCGTTGTGCCATGGCGTGAGCCGGAACTCGTGCGCGTTCTCGCTCCAGGTGTAGGCCATGCCCGCCTCGGACACCACGCTGCCGAAATGCGGATTGGCAAGCACATTGACCCAGGGCGCCGGCGTGGTCTGCCCGGCCGGCAAGGTGATCACATATTCGCGCCCGTCAGCGCTGAAGGCGCCCAGGCCGTTGTTGAACAAGGCGCCATCCGGTGGCGACATCGCCGGTGCCGGCGTGGCGACGGGGTGATCGTGTGCGACGGCGCGCAGGCGCGGCATGCTCTGGTGCGCGGCCCGGACTTCCAGCAGGCTGCGACGGTTGATCTGCTCGCCGAGCGTGCCGCGACGGTCGGTAAGGATGATGCAGGCCACCGATTCAAACAGGATGCGATCGCCTTCGGATATATGCTCGGCCGAGCGCACAAAAATGCCGCCGGGCCGGTCGATCACATGGGCTTCAATACCGGAGGCAATCAGGCCCATGATCTGTTCCTGCAACAGCTGCCGGTAACCGCCGCGATCCTCATTCCAGATCACCAGATCGGCCACCAGCCCCTTCAAACGCCAGTAGGCATGCGCCTGCACCAGCTGCCGCACGAGTTCGATATTGGCCGGTTCGCCAATTTGCAACAGGACGATGGGCAGGTCACCGGAGATGGCATAGCCCCAAAGGCTGGACTGGCCGCGCCGGTTGCGCAGCAGGATGCCGGGATCCGCGCGCAGGCTGGCGTTGGCAAAGATCACCGAATTGGCAAGCCGTGAGTAGAGCTGGGCATCGGCCTCCGTGGCATTGATCTGCCGCAGCACCACCTGGCTGTGGGTCCAGGCCAGCTCAAACACGCGGTCGGCCAGCCGCCGGTCCTGGTATTTCGCGATCAGCGCGTGGGCCGTCACCCGCGTTTCACCAACACCGGTGACGATGTCAACCGTCACCGACTGGTCGGGACCCAGCGTGATGCGCTTGCGGATGGACACCACCGGATCAAGCACGGATCCCTGGCTTCCCGTCAGCGGCGCGTTGCCGTCCATGGCCAGAGGCGCAGCCAGATCCCGGCAGCGGCCGGTGAACTGCAGGCGGTCGGTTTCAAACGAAGCGTCGCCGGACTCTGCGCCGTGCACCACCATCAGGTGGATCATGAACGGCGGCGACTCGGCCATGGAGCGCGGCCGGCGGGTGCAGATGATGGCCTGCTGCTGCGGCAGGATTTCGGTCTGCACAAACAGATTGCTGAACGCCGGATGCAGGTCATCCGAGGCGGCGGTTGCCAGCACCACCTCGGCATAGCTGGTCACATCAATGGAACGCGGCAGGCGCGAGCGGTTGACGATGCGCACCCGCCGCAACTCGATATCGTCCTCGGGAGACACCACGATCTCGGTATGTGTTTCGTAGCCAAGGTCGGTGCGGCGGAACTCGGCGCGGCCTTCGGAGAATATCGCCTGGTAGTCCTGCGCCACTTTGCGAACCGGCTGGTGGGTGTTCGACCAGAAGCTGCCGGTGGCCAGATCACGTACGTAGCAAAAACTTCCGCGATCGTCGGCCGTCGTGTCCTCGCGCCAGCGCGTCACCGCCAGGTCCTTCCATCGGCTATAGCCGCCGCCGGCATTGGTCACCATTACCCGGTAGTGCTGGTTCGACAACAGCTGCACTTCGGGGATGAGCGTATCGGGGCTGGTGAACACGCGCACCGGTACTTCCTGGTCGGCGGCGGCGGTGCGGATGGCGGAGACCGTGGCCGGACTGATTCGGGACGCGCCGGACTGCGGCACACGCTCTTGCAACAGCAGGCTGGTGGCCTGGACGATGGGGTCGGAGGCAAAGCGCTTTTGCATCGGCCGGCCCAGCAACACATGGGCGAGCGACAGCAGGATCATCCCCTGGTGGTGTGACATGAAGGAACGCACCACCGCGCGGGACTGACCCCGCGCCATGCGGGCCGGCGTGTGGTCCACCGCCTCGTAAAAGCCGTAGCGTCCTTTCAGTCCCTCGCCGGCAAGACGCTGCAGGTTCTGGCAGGCCGCTCGGGGAGCCACCATCAGCGCCAGCGCGGAAGCATAGGGCGCCACTACCAGATCATCAGCGAGGCCGCGCTTCAAGCCGAGCCCGGGCACACCAAAGGCGCGGTACTGGTAATTCAGGTCGGCATCAAACATGTGGTAACCCGATTCCGAAATGCCCCAGGCCACATCGCGCTGCGCGCCATACGCGATCTGTCGCTCGACCGCCGCGCGGTTGGCGCTGTCGATCAGGGTGTTTTCATACGAGGGCATGACCAGTTGCGGCATCAGATACTCGAACATCGATCCGCTCCACGACAACAGCGTCACGCCGCCGGCCGCCGGGGTCAGCAGGCGCCCGAGCGCAAACCAGCTCTCCTGCGGCAACTGCCCCTGGGCGATTCCCACAAAGCAGCTCAGCCGCGCCTCGGACGCCAGCATGTCGTAAAAGCTGCCATCCGGCCTGCGCTCGGCGACGTTGTAGCCGATGGCCAGCAGATGGCGCGACGCGTCGTAGAGGAAGCCATAGTCCATCGCCGCCATATCGCCCGCCTGCCGGGCCAGCTGGCCGATCAACGCGATCCGCGACACGGCGGCGGCCTGGCCTGCGGCCATGGCGGCAGCGATCGCCGCAGAAGCGTCCGCCCCGCGCTGTTCCATTTCCGCCACCACCGGACGGACGGCACCGTCGGCAAGTTCGCGCAACGTGGGTATCCGGCTGTCGGCGTAAGGCGCCGGCGTGCCGGCAGCTTCAGGCAGTAACAGCCAGGGCGCGAACAACCGCAGTTCATCCAGCACCGCCTGGGCCTGGCGGACCAACGCGCGCGCGCTGGCATGTGCATCGGTTTCAACGCCGTCCGCCGGCACGTTGCAACAGCGTTCCGCGAGCGTTGCGCTGCGGGACTCAATACGAACCATGCGCCGGTGAAGGGACGCCAGCCCCGCGGCGCCGGCTTGCCGGGCCTCGGACAGATCCTGTTCCAGCAAAGCCAGCAGATCGCGGGTGGCCCCGTTGGCGTCGCCCATCGCCTCGACCAGTACGCCCAGGGTGTCCGACAATCCCTGGAAGGTGCCCGCCGGGATCAGTGGAGCCCCCGGCAGATCGAGCAGCCCCGCCCGCAGTGTCAGCAAATGGCCCGCGAGATTGCCGCTGTCCACCGACGAGACATAAAGCGGTGGCAGCGGCAGCAGCGTCCTGGTGTCGTACCAGTTGTAAAAATGCCCGTGGTGGCGCGTGAGTCCGGCCATGGTGTGAAGCGCGCAGCCGGTGCGTTCAAGCAGGCCGCCCACGCCGATGAACGCAAAATCAAATGCGGCCAGATTTGCCAGCAGGGAAAGGCCCATGTTGGTGGGT
This sequence comes from uncultured Burkholderiales bacterium, assembly GCA_964431425.1. Lineage (GTDB taxonomy): Bacteria > Pseudomonadota > Gammaproteobacteria > Burkholderiales > Usitatibacteraceae > UKL13-2. The sequence goes on along the minus strand of CAYSKY010000007.1, from coordinate 11,647 downwards.
GAGGTGCGGTGTGCAACCACCGCCACCGGGTGCTCCTGGAAATTGTCCGGCGGCAACCAGTGGTCCCCGGCCACCACGAAGTCATCAAAAAACACCCATGTGCGGCGTGCCGCATGACGCAGGAAGCGCTGCTCGCCCGTGTCCAGCCGCGCGTCGCGGCGCATTGCCGGCCGCCCCAGCCACCATGCGAGCAACGGAGAGACCAGCCACAACAGCAGGATCGGGCCGGCCGCCGCCAGCGCCGGCGGCGCAAAACCGGCCAGCCCGCCACCGACCAGCAAGGCTACAAGCGGCCCAATCCACATGGCCCGGCAGGTGCCGGCCAGCGATCCCGCCAGGCCCAGCGGGTCTGCCTGCGCATCGACGGCAGATCCCGTGCGACGAACGGCCGGCTCGGCGAAGGGCGTCCACTCCAGCAGGTTGCGCCGCGAGACCAGGATGCGCCAGTTGGTGCGCACCACGGCATCCAGACTGTAAGCGGCTTCGTGCGGCAGCCAGGCCAGTGCCAGCAGGCCCAGCGCCAGCTGCACACGAACCGTTTGCAACACCGTCGACAGGTGCGAAACCAGCAGGGTGTCGTGTGGCCGGCGCAACAGCGCCACCAGTGCCGACAGCGCCGCCGGCATCAGCAGGATGCCGAACACCAACAGCGACCATACCCACGCGGGGGCGATGACCAGCCAGCCCAGCAACATCAGCAGCATCATGGATGCGGGCACCAGGCTGCGTCTCAGGTTGTCCAGCAGTTTCCACTGCGACAGCGCGGAAACCGTGCCGCGGGATTTCAATGCCGGCGGCGGGTCGGCGGCGGCACAAGGGGCGTGACGCATCAGCCAGGACGCCACCTGCCAGTCACCGCGAATCCAGCGGTGGCGGCGGCTCGCGTCCGTCAGATATCGCGAAGGCTGGTCCTCAAACAGCTGGACATCGCTCAGCAGGCCGGAACGCGCATAGCAGCCTTCGAGCAGATCGTGGCTGAGGATACGGTTCTCCGGCAGCCGGCCGCGCAACGCGCGCTCGAACACATCGATGTCATAGATACCCTTGCCGATGAATGAACCTTCGCAGAACAGGTCCTGATACACATCGGAGACGGCGCGTGTGTAGGGATCGATGCCCGGATCGCCGCCAAACAGGCCCGCATAGCGGGAGCGGTTGGTACTGGCCAGGGTAACGCCGACCCGCGGTTGCAAGATCGCATAGCCGGCCACCACCCTTCCGGCGGCGGCGTCGTAGACCGGCTGGTTCAGCGGGTGCGCCATGGCCCCGGCAAACATGCGGGCGGCATCGCGCGGCAGCTGGGTATCGGTATCGAGCGTGATCACATAGGCGACATGGCCCAGGTCAGCGACCCGGCCGACGATGCGCGAAAACCGGTCCGGCGGTCCGCCGCGCAACAAGGCATTGAGCTCGGCCAGCTTGCCGCGCTTGCGCTCATAACCCATCCACTTCTGTTCGGACTCGTTCCAGCGGCGTGGACGATGAAACAGGAAGAACAGCGGATGACCCGCCGGACAATAGCGGGCGTTGAGTGCCGCAATACCGTCCGCGGCGAGTTCCAGCAGCGCGGCATCGCCGTCCATCACCTCGCTGCCGGCATCGGTGAAATCGGTCAGGAGTGCGAAGCTGAGATTGGCCTCGCGGTTGGCGAGGCAGCGTACCGCAAGCGCTTCCAGTAACCCGTTGACCGAGTTGCCGGTGAGCATGGTCGGTATGACCACCATGGTGCGGGCGCTGTCCGGAATACCCTTCGAGAAATCCATGCGCGGCAGCGCGCCGGGGCCGACCAGCAGCGTGGCCATCCAATTGGTGAGACCCACGGCCAGCTGGCTCATTGCCACCAATGCCGAAACACCGAGTCCGGCCAGCACCCACTCCGGCGGTGCCGCCCGCCACGCGAATGCCAGCAGCGCCCCGGCCAGCACCAGTGTGAGCAGCGCAATCGAGCCAAGGTACGCAACCAGCCGGCCATGGAATCGCGGATGACAAACTGTACCGCCGGCGCCGGAGTCCGGCGCCGCCGAGCCTGCGTCTCTTTCGAATTGTGGAAGGCCGGCGTCGATCAAAAAATAGCCGACGTGTGCACGGCGTCCGGCCGGCTCGCCAGTGGTCGCGGCGGCGTTGGTGGCAAGGCGGATGGCAAGCGAAGCGGCCTGGCGTTCGCTGATGTGCGCCTTCCTCGCGACCCGTTCCACCGCGTGCCGGTAGCGGTCACGGGTGGCGAAGTCCATCCCGGCGTAGGCACCGGCCGGATCGGTGGCCAGCACCTGTTCCACGCCGCTCATCTGTTCGACAAACTCGCGCCAGTCCATGGCCCCCAGGAAGCGAAGGCTGGCAATGCTGTTGCTGATCGACACCTGGCCGGATGCCTGCTTTTGGGTTTCCGACTGCACCAGGCGCTCAATGGTCTGGTTGGACTCGGCCAGCAGCTGCTCGATCCAGGTCAGCGGCAGCGCCAGCGCAGCGCTCTGGCCCTGCAGGCGCCGTGCAAACTCGGAAACGAACTCGGTGGTGATCGGCGGCCGCGACCGCGCCATGTCGGCGATCACGATGATCAGGCTTTTCGGATCCTGCCCGGCCACCGTCAACATCTGGTCGGCCCAGGTGCCGGCGAGATCACGATCCGCCATGCTGGCGGCGATCCGTACCGCGACCCGCCGCAGATTCTCGATCAGTGCAAGGCGCAGCATGATGGGAATGGCCCACAACTCGCCCAGCGTCAGTTCCGCAACCGTCTGGTAGGCCGCGACAAACCGCCGCAGGCTGTCCGGATCCACCCTGCCGTCGCCGTGCGAGATGGTCTGCATGGCGATGTCATATACACGCGGCAGGCCGGCCGACATTCCCGTCGCCAGGCGTGGCAGTTCACGGCTGTAGCCGCGGGGAAGGTGCCGCCTTGCCGTGCGGATCTGTTCGCCCACCAGATAGTAGTTGTCCAGCAGCCATTCGCCGGCGGGCGTGATGCGGCGGTTGGCCGCTACGGCCTCGGTCAGGAAGTGGCAAACGCCATCGAGCACTTCCTCGTTGGCACCGAGCCGGGACAGCAGTGAATTGCCGGCGCCGTTTCCGGCCAGACGGTGGGTGTCGGCCAGCGAACGTCCGAACTGCGCCATCTGTTCGGAGGTGAGCAGCGGTGAGCGCAGCGGTTGTTCCTCGGCGGCGAACCGCCTCGGCAGGCCCTTGCCGATGCGTCCGCGCGGCCAGTTGAGCACGTCACGGATCCAGGAGTTGCCCGGTGGTTTCAAGGCTGATTTCGCTTTCCGGCCGCGCAGACACCGCGCCATGATTCATCGCGCCGTGTCCGCCAGCCTCGTTATCTGCCGCATCGCCCCCTTGACGGGTGCGATGCATGCCGTCGCCGCCCGTCGCTGCCGGGCCGGCGGCCTGCCCGGCGCCTAGCGCGGCGCCACGGTGCCGCGTTCGTCGGACACGACCACTTCCACGCGCCGGTTCAACTGTCGTCCCGCCGCCGTATCGTTGCTGGATACGGGATAGGCCTCGCCGTAGCCGCGCACGCCGATGCGATCAGCGGTCACGCCCATGTCGAGCAGGGCGGTGCGTACCGCGCCGGCGCGATCCTCGGACAGCGTGTTATTGCGATTGCTGCTGCCGGTGCTGTCGGTGAAGCCTTCAATCATCACTTTGCGCTGCGGGTACTGGCGGAAAAACTCGGCGAGCTTTTGCACGCTGCGCATGCCGCCCGGCTTGAGCCTGGCTTCGTTGGTGTCGAACAATACGTCGCCCAGGGTGATCACCATGCCGCGCGGGGTGGGTCGCGCTTCCATGTCACGCAACAGCAACTCGAGTTGCTGGGTGCGCTGCTCGGCCTGGTCGGTGCGCTGCTGGGCAGCCCGTGTATCCAGCGCCGATGCGATGGCAGCCTGGTTGGCCGCCATCGCGCTGCGCTGCGCATCTTCGGCCGCCTGCAGGGACTGGCCCGCCTGGCGCTGCAGGTCATCGGCATTGCGCTGCGACGCCTCGGTCTGGCGTCGCGCATCGGCCGCGTCACGATTGGCCTGATCGGCCTCCTGCGTGCGTGCCGCCAGACGGGTCCGGTCGCGCTCCGCGCCTGCACCGGCGGTGACCTGCTCGGCGGACCGCTGGCTGGCGGTCTGCTCGGCGATTGCGACCTGCTGCCTCGCCACATACGCA
>CAYSKY010000007.1:0-7485 GCA_964431425.1 uncultured Burkholderiales bacterium | reverse complement strand
GTGCCACCCTCCTCGCGATTGCGCCATGCGGTATCCGCCTTCAGCAATGTTTCATTGGCCTGGCGCAATTCACCGGCGGCGAACTGCGTGACGCGCGGATTGCCCTGGGCTGCCGTGTAGTCATTGTGCGCCTGGTCCAGCGTGCTGTTGGCCGGGGGCATCGAGCTGCAGGCGGCCAGCGCGACTGAGGCGAGCACGCCCAAAAGATTATTTCGATTGATTGCCATGATGTGGGTTCCGGTCCGGTTGACTGCGCTTGGGTCTAGTTGCTCTTGCGTTGGATTTCTTCACGCAGCACGCGGGCATCTTCCTGGGTCACCGCCGCGGCCTTGCGGGCCTTGGCCGACTGGGCGATCTTTTCAGCGAGCCTGGCATCGGCCTGCGCCTCCTCGGCGAGCTGCCGTGCCATCTCGTGGTCTTCACGGTGCATGGCCGTCGCGGCGCGGTCCATCTTGTTGCGTGCGCTGGTGAGTTCGACCGGGGCGTATTCCGGCGCTCCAGCGCTGACGGCATTGTCGATGGCCGCGTTGGCCACCGCCAGTTGAGCGGTCGGCGGCGGCACGCTGGCGCAGGCCGACAGCAGAACCGCGAAGCAGCCGGCGATGCCGGCCATCCGCCATGACGGCCGCAGGCCGGGGATGTGCTTGCTTTGCATATTGATTCTCCTGTTGGCGAAGACGCCGGTGGGATGACGGTCTACGACTTGCTGTAGCGCAGCTTTGCGTCCGTCACACAGGCATCCTTGGCAGCGCCGGCCAGTGCATCACACTTTTCCTTGGCAACCGCGTAGTCCGCATCGTTTTTGTCCGTCGCTGCATCCTTGCGGGCACCACTGATGGTCTTGCTGGCCGCGTTCTGGACCACGGCGGTTTTTTCACCGGCGGTCACGTTGGCCTCAACCGTCTTCATGGCTGCCTTGGCGTCGGCCTTGGCGGCGACGTGTGCGGCCGTGGCTTCCTTTCGACATACATCCTTGACGTTGCCCGCGACGTCGTCGCACTTTTCCTTGGCGACAGAAAAATCGGCGTCGGCCTTGGCAACACGGACCTCATAGCGTGCTTTCACGCTCGGCTGGTAGGTTGCATTCAATTCGGCCAGGGTGACTTTCTCCCTGCCCTTGGCTTCGGCTTCGCAAATGTCCTTTGCGTTGCCGGAGAGTTGCTTGCAGGCTGTCTTGGCAGTCTTGTAGTCCGCTTCCGCAGTTGACTTCCCGGCTTTGTAATCCGCTTTGGTCATGGTCTGCGCGAACGCGGCGCCGCCAAAACACAGGCTGACGGCGGCGACAATTGTGGAGATTTTCAGGTTGCTGGTGTTCATGGTGTTCCTCTATCTGGGTGAATGAATATTTTTCCGTCCGGTGCGGCAACGGGGAGCGTTGCTCACTTGCTCCGGCTGGCCGCGTCGAGTTCAGCTTTGGCCCCGGCGATATCCTGCTGGCGCCCGACCCACTCGCTGACCTGCTTCTCGGTGGCTTCCCGGGTGATCCCGTAGGACTCCTGGATCTTCCCCACCAGTTGCTCGCGCTTGCCGGCAATGACATCGAGCTGATCGTCGGTCAACTTGCCCCACTGCGCCTTGGCAGTGCCCTTGAATTGTTTCCAGTTTCCTTCGATGCGATCCCAGTTCATGGTGTTGCCTTTCCAATACAGGTTGAAGTTCGGTACCGTGATCCGGGCCGGGTACCCGCGGCGGCCGGTGATCGATCCGCTGTGCGCCGTGCATGACCGGTGAGGGTGATGGTGGTACAGGCTGTCGCGGGGATCCGGTGAGTGCAGGCTACGCAGATGACCCGCGGGTGTCTGTGTGCCACCGCACCGAGGTGCCGTGTCCGGCCGCTTCCGGCGGCTTTGTTTGCCGACGCACAGACGACCAGCCACCGGCGGCGCACATTGGGCCCCTGTTGCCCGACCTGCCTTGCGAACCCGACATGCGAGCCGGTGGCGAGGCCGCGGGACCCACAGTTATTCAACCGGAGATATTCATGAACAAAATCACAAAATGTGCGCTGGCGATTGCCGCCGCCGCCATCTGCAGCCAGGCCGCAGCCCAGGTCGTCTTCTAGGAAAATGAAGGCTTCAGCGGCCGCACCTTCACCACCCAGCGGCAGGTGAACAACTTCGCAATGCAGGGCTTCAACGACCGTGCCTCATCGGTCATCGTCATGCAGGACCGCTGGGAGGTTTGCGAGAACGAACGCTTCGGCGGACGCTGCATCATCCTGCGTCCCGGCCGCTACAACTCGCTGTCCTCGATGGGCCTGAACGACCGGATTTCATCGGTGCGCATGGTCAGCAACAGCGCACGCTACAACGACGACCGCTATGCGCCGGTTGCCGTCCCCGTCTATGACAACCGGCGCCGCAACAACGAGCGGCTGTATGAGGCCAATGTCACTTCCGTTCGCGCCGTGGTTGGCCCGGCCGAACAACGCTGCTGGATCGAGCGCGAGCAGGTCGGCCAGGATCGCGGCAGCGCCAATGTCGGCGGCGCGGTGGTCGGTGCCCTCCTCGGCGGCGTGCTCGGCCACCAGGTGGGCGGCGGGCGCGGCAAGGATGTCGCCACGGCAGGCGGCGCCATCGCCGGTGCCGTCGTCGGTTCCAACGTGGGCCGCGACAATGACCGCGGTTACAGCCAGAACGTGCAACGCTGCGCTTCCACCCCCAGCCAGAACCGTCCTGAGTACTGGGACGTGACCTATGACTTCCGCGGCCAGGAACATCGCATCCAGATGTCCAACCCGCCGGGATCCACCGTCAGCGTCAACGCACAGGGCGAGCCGCGCAACTGAGTACGGCGATGGCGGGCGGCGACATTGCCGCCCGCCGTCTGCCCCCACCCGCCGGGGCCCGGTCCATTCGGATGCGACCGCACCCTGACCATGAAAGGAACAGATCATGAATTCCAACGCAGATTACGTCGCCAGCATGCAATCGCGCCTGAAACACTGGGACGCGCAAGTCGATGCCATGGTGGCCGAGAGCAAGCAGGCCAATGCCTTTGAGGCGGCCCGATATGAGATGCAACTTGACGAGCTGCGCGCAAGTCGCGACGCCGCCCAGACGGCCTTCAAGCAGATCCGCATGGCCGGCGACGAAGCCGGGCTGCAGCTGCAAGCCGGCATGGAAAGCGCCTGGCTTGCCATGCAGTCACAGCTTGCCAAGGCGTCGGTTGAACTGCACCGGTCCGCTTAGCCGCTGACGCCACTGGTGCCACCGGCGCCCCGGCTACCACGCGCCATCCACCCACAGGAACCCGATCATGCTCAAACCCCCGCCCGCACCGCCGCCACACCCGAAAACGCTGGAAGAACAGAAAGCCGACTTCACCGCAGAAGGCTCCCCGCCCCCGGGCAAGGTGGGCAAGGATGTGCCGGTCGTCGAGGAGCCGGCGGTGGCGTCCGGTGCAATCACGCGCAAACCCACACACCGTCATCCCTTGCTGACGCGCCGCAACATCGGCGCACTGCGACGCGCGGAGTTACCGGTTACGCCGGCAACGGCGGTCACCACATCGCCCGAACCCGGTGCAGTACCCAGCGTGCCCATGCAGCAGGCCTTTGCCGACGTGAAGCAGGGACTGAAGGACACCGATCGGGCGGCGGAAGCGGGCCGCACCTACCGCAAGCTCAAAAGCTGATATGCGCGACGCGAAGTCCGGCGGCCGGTTGCTGACGTCCCGCATCATCGCCGCCGGCCTGCCGGGCGCGCTGTTCGTCCTGCTGGCTCTCGCCGGCTGCGGCAGCCTGCCGACCATCGTGCCGGACATGGCACGCCAGCCGCCGACCATCGTGCCGGACATGGCACGCCAGCCGCCGGCCGTCGTACAGCTCAACGGCAGCCGCGGACCGCTGCGTGCATCCGAGACCCGGGCGATCCTTGCGCGCCTGCAGGCGCGCGGCGAGCCCACCGACATTTTCGATCGCCACCTCGCGATTGAGGAGAGCATTGTCGACAGCCCGCTGGTGGTGGGCAACAAGGTCACGCTGTTGCAGGACGGGCCCGCCACTTTCCAGGCAATGTTCAACGCCATACGCGCAGCCAAAGACCATATTCATCTCGAAACCTACCTGATTGAAGACGATGAAGTCGGCAACCGCTTTGCCAGCGAGCTGATGGCCAAGCAGGCGCAGGGCGTCGCCGTCTCGCTCATCTACGACAGCGTCGGCGCGCTGGGCGCACCCCGCGCTTTTTTCGACCGGCTGACTGCCGTCGGCGTGCGCGTACTGGAGTTCAACCCCATCAATCCGCTGGTTGCGAAAGCCGGCTGGGAGGTCAACCAGCGGGACCACCGCAAGCTGCTCATCGTCGACGGTCGCATCGCCTTTCTGGGCGGCATCAATATCAGCAGCGTGTATTCATCGGGCTCGTTTGCGAAAGCGTCCAAACGACATGCCGACGGCAGTCCGCCATGGCGCGATACGCACCTGCAGGTGGAAGGGCCGGTAGTGGCGGAATTCCAGAAACTGTTCCTGGCCACCTGGGAAAAACAGCACGGAACGGCGATGGCGGCAACGCACCCTTTTCCGGTGCTGGCGGTGCGCGGCCGCGAAGTGGTACGCGCCATCGGCAGCTCGCCGGATGCACCGTTCAACTTGATTTATCGCACCCTGCTTTCAGCCATTGATTGCGCCGAAACCAGTGTGTACCTGACCAACGCCTATTTCGTGCCCGACCCGCAGCTGACGACCGCGCTCACCGCCGCGGCGCGGCGCGGTGTGGATGTGCGGCTGATCCTGCCCGGCGCCACCGACTTCTGGCTGGTATTCCACGCCGGTCGTTCGCATTACACCGATCTTCTGGAGGCGGGCATCCACATCCACGAGCGGCGCGGTGCGCTGCTGCATTCCAAGACGGCGGTGATCGATGGCGTCTGGTCCACCATCGGCTCCACCAATCTCGACTGGCGCAGCTTCCTGCACAACGACGAGGTCAATGCGGTCATCCTCGGCCATGAGTTCGGCACACAGATGCAGGCCATGTTTGCGACTGACCTCGCGGCCTCGGAAGAAATCTTGTCTGCTGCGTGGCGCGGGCGCAGTCTCGACAATCGCGTCAAGGAAGTCGCCGCGCGCCTCTGGCAGTACTGGTTATGATGCGCACGCCGGATGCCACCACGGTTTTGCTGCGCAGCATGTGGCGAACCTGCCGGCTTGGCGCGCGATGTCTGTGGCTGCTGGCACTGGTGGCGCCGGCGGCGCAGGCTGCCGACCCCGCCGCCGCGGCCTTGCAGGCGCGCTACGCGGCCCTCAAAAGTGAATTACAGGACAACGTGTTCAGGCGCCCGCTGCACATCGAATCGCGCGAAGGGGACGGCACTATCGCCGGCGAAATCTATGCACTGGTCGACCAGCCGTTTGCGCTCGCCGTCAAGTCCATGAACGATCCCTCGGAATGGTGCGGCATCCTGATCCTGCACCTGAACACCAAGTACTGCCGGCCCGAGATCGACCGCAACGGCACCACCCTGCATGTCCGGATCGGCAAGAAATTCGACCAGGCGGTGGAGCAGGCCTACGCGGTGGATTTTCGCTTTCTGCTGGCGGCCATGAGCAACGAATACCTGAACCTGCAGCTCAGCGCAGCGGAGGGGCCGCTGGGCACCAGCAACTACCGCATCGCCTTTGAAGCGGTGGCGGCGGACGACAAACACACGTTCGTGCACATGTCCTATTCCTATGCCTATGGCACGCTCGGCCGGCTGGCCATGCAGGCCTACCTGGCCACCATCGGCCGAAACAAGGCGGGCTTCACCATCACCGGTCACGATCCGGCCGGTGCCCCGGTCTACATGGACGGCATGCGCGGCGTGGTCGAACGTAATGCCATGCGCTACTTTCTCGCGCTCGAGGCCTTTCTCGGTGCGGCCGGCCTGCCGCCGGAGACGCGTACCGAAAGCAGCCTGCAGGCGTGGTTCAATGCCATCGAACGTTACCCGCGGCAGCTGCATGAGATGGAGCGGAGCGAATACGTCACCATGAAGCGCAAGGAAATTGCGCGCCAGAAGCCAGAGCCCATCGTACCGGGTGCCTAGGTTATCCGCGGCCAGCGGCCCCAGCCCGCATCTATGAGCAAAACCCTAGCAACGGCGGGCCTCTCCAGTCATTTTTGCCCGGAGAGCCGCGCCAATTGGCGTTCCTGCTACCGGGAACTTCCATTAACCTACTGCGCGGCCAAACTTCGCGCCTCCGGTGCTCGGCGTACTCTCGTACGCGTCCGCTCCTCGCCACGAATTTTGACCGCTCGCTCCGGTTTCTAGAAGTTCCCTAACGGCGCGTTCTCGCGACCGGCTTGTCGGGAACCGTCTCCACCGCCACCAGCGGCAGCATGACCTCATTGCGGCGCAGGAACCACAGGGTCCATGGCGGGTTGTAGCGGGCCAGCACCGGCGTGCCGCACACCTCCCACTCGTGGGCCGCGACAAACTCGCGCAGGGCGGCGGTCTTTTGTGCCACACCGCCAATACCCGCACGGCCTGAAAACCGCACCACGGCAACGCGCGCCGGGGCCAGCTTGACCAGCCGCACCAGCGGATCGTTGGGGACCGGCAGCGAAACCATCGAATAACCACGCGGCATGGTGAAGCGCACCAGCCAGCCGGATTCACTCTCCAACTGGGTCACCGGCGCGGTCATGGCGATCGATTCACCGCGCACGGGCCGCGGCTTGGTGGAGGCGCTCATGGAAATCGAATGGCGCTGGCTGTTGCCGCGAAAAATGTATCCGGCCAGCAGACGGAAACCGGCGCGCGCCGCCGTGTCGCGATCGCCCTCCACCGACACCTCGGCCACGATGTGGGCGGGATAGTCGCGCACTTCGAATCCGCCCTCCTGGAAACTGGCCGCGTAGGCGGGTTCTTCAATGGCCAATGCGTTCTCTCCGGAAATCAGGCAACGGACCGCGTGTGAGGCGGGAACCAGCATCAAAGCCGGCCGGTGACCAGCAGTACGATGACCACAATCAGCACCAGCCCCAGACCACCGCTGGGCCCGTAGCCCCAGTTGCGGCTGTGACCCCAGCTGGGAATGGCGCCGATGAGCAACAGGATGACAACAACCAACAGAATGGTACCAAGCATGGATATCTCCTCCGGGATGGACGGCACAGCATCGCGTTGATCCCGCGCCCCGTCCGTACGTTGGCGTACATACTTTCCGCGGCGCCTCCTATTCGTGCCGCAGCGCCTCGATCGGATCCATTTGCGCGGCCCGGCGCGCGGGGAAGTAACCGAACACCACGCCGATGGCCGCCGAGAAAATGAACGATGCGACATTGATGGTGATGTCAAAAATAAACGGCATGCCCATCACCGCCGCCATGGTGACCGAGGCCACCGCGGCAAACACGATGCCGATGACGCCGCCCAATGCGGCCAGCGCCACCGCCTCGATGAGGAACTGCAACAGCACCTCCCGTTCCAGCGCGCCAATGGCAAGGCGCAGGCCGATTTCGTCGCGCCGCTCGATAGTGGTATCCCGGACTATGTCGG
>CAYSKY010000006.1:18655-24696 GCA_964431425.1 uncultured Burkholderiales bacterium | reverse complement strand
GCTTCCAGGGCAAAAATGGCCTGGAAGCCGCGCCAATGCTGGAGTTTGGCATCGAGACCTTCATTTGTTGAGACGCGGATTCAAGACGTCGCGCATCTGATCGGCAACCAGATTGATCGACATGATCGTCAGCAACAGCGCGAGCCCAGGGTAGAAACTGATCCAGTATTTGCCGCTCATCAGGTAGTTGAACCCGTTCGAAATCAGCAAGCCCAACGATGGTTCAGTGATCGGCAGGCCAAGGCCCAGAAATGAAAGCGTGGCCTCCAGGCTGATCGCATGAGCGACCTGCACGGTGGCCACCACGATCAGCGGCGGCAGGCAATTGGGCAGCATATGGCGAAAGACGATGCGCGCCTTCGAAAGAGCCAGCACCTGCGCGGCCTCAACATATTCCTTCTGTCGCTCTACCAGCGCGGATGCACGAACAGTGCGTGCGTAATACGCCCACTGCACGGTGATCAATGCAATGATGACCTTGTCCACGCCTTGTCCAAACACGGCAAGCAGGATGAGCGCGAGCAGGATGGCGGGAAATGACAGCTGGATATCCACCACCCGCATGATCAAAGTATCGACCCATCCTCCCGCGTAGGCGGCGAGCAGACCAAAAAAGAGGCCAATGACCACGGCAAAAAAGGTGCTGGCCACGCCAACAAGCAGCGAAATGCGCAGGCCGTAGAAAATGCCAGAAAGCATGTCGCGCCCCTGGTCGTCGGTGCCAAGCGCGTAGGTTTTTCCGCCCATCGATGCTTCGCCGGGCGCAAGCTTGCCGTCGAGGACATCCAGCTGCGCGAGGTCGTATGGGTTCTGAGGCGAGATCCACGGCGCCAGCAGGCCGGCCAGAACGATCACCACCAAAATGCACAGTCCGGCCACAGCCGTTCTGGAGGCTGAAAATGCCTCCCAGAAACGAACCAGCGGAGACTCTTCGGCAACAGCCGGAGCGGGCGTGGTCATCAATGTCCCGCCGCCGCCTGCCCGAGCCGCACGCGTGGATCCAGCAGCGAATACACGATATCAACAATGAAATTGATGGTGATGAACAACAGGACGATCACCATCAGGTAGGCAACGATGACCGGGCGATCGAGCTGGTTGATCGAGTCGATGAGCAGCTTCCCGGTGCCGGGCCACGCGAATATCGACTCCGTGACGATGGCAAATGCCACCACCGAACCAAACTCCAGCCCGATGACGGTGACGATTGGAATCATGATGTTTTTCAGGATGTGGACACCCACCACGCGCGTGCGCGAGAGACCCTTGGCACGTGCGAATTTCACGTAATCCTGGAGGACGGCCTCCCGAACCTGTGCCCGCGTGAGGCGGATCAGCAGGGACAGCTTGAACAGCGCGAGATTCAGTGCCGGCAGAAACAAGTGCGACCAGCCGTCTGCAGTGAGAAAGCTCACCGGGATGCCAAACAGGTTCACGGTTTCGCCGCGGCCGTTGGAAGGCAGCCAGCCGAGGTGAACTGAAAAGAACATGATCAAGACCAGGCCGACCCAGAATGTCGGGAGAGAAAAACCGACGATGGAACCGGCCATGATGCTGCGTCCCAGAACGCCTTCCGGGCTCAATCCCGCAATCAGCCCCAGCGGGATACCCAGCGCCACCGCAATGAACATGGCTACCAGCGCCAGTTCGATCGTGGCCGGCATTTTGCTCAGGATAAGATCGAGGGCGGGAACACCAAATACAAACGAGCGGCCCAGGTCTCCTGTCACCGCGCCACGCAGGAACGCAAGGAACTGAGCGTAAAGCGGCTTGTCGAGTCCCAGCGCCACAGTTGCACGCAGGCGTTCTGCTTCATCCGCCTGCGGATTGACCAGCAATTCGACCGGGTTGCCGATGGCATAAACACCGGCGAACACCAGCAGCGCCATCACCAGCAACACGAAGCCGGACTGGGTGAGTCGACGCAGCGTATACGCAAACATCAGGTATCAGCGTGCCAGGCAGGCAGCAAGAGCGTACTGCAAATACCGGTGGCGGCGTGATGCACAGACGACTTCACTTTGCCGGCTTCAAGCCCATCGCCAGGGTGTACTGGTCGGTGCGCGGCGTGTATTTCAGCCCTTTTGCCGCCGCCCAAGTTGACACTTCATAGTGGAGTGGAATCAGACCAACATCAGCCATGACCATTTCGGCGGCTTGCTGAATCATGCCTTCGCGTTTCTTTTCATCCATGGTCACCAGCGCATCCGACAACACCTTGTCGAAGGCCGCATTGGAGTAACGGCCGCGGTTGTTCACACCCATCCCCTTGGCGGGGTCGTGGGTGGCAAGCAGCGAACGCATTGCGGAGCCCTGTTCACCCGATTCCGTGCCCCAGCCCAGCAGCGTATAGCCAAACTCCAGTTTGGTGGCGCGGTTGAAATAAACCGAGGACGGCATGGTTTCAACCTTGGTGTCGATACCGATGCGCGTGTACATCTGCGCCAGTGCCTGGGCGATATTGGCGTCGTTGATGTAACGATTGTTCGGGCCGTGAATGGTCATGGCAAAACCGTTGGGATAGCCCGCCTCGGCCAGCAGCCTCTTCGCGCCTTCTGGGTCATATTTGACCGGCTTGAGTTTTTTGCTGGTGCCGTAAAAGAAGTCCGGCAGCAGTTGGCTGGCCGCAACAGCCTTTTTCTCCATCACCCGCTCGACGATCGCGTCACGATTGACCGCCATCGACATCGCCTTCCGCACGCGCAGGTCACGAAACGGGTTCTTGTCGAGCGGCTTGCCGTCCTTGGCGGACACGAACGGGGCGGACTTATCGGAAAACTGGTTTAGGTGGGCATAAATGACGCGATTGGATACTTTGTCGACCAGGGAAAATTCCTTGTTCTGCGAGAGCTTGGCGATGTCCGCTGTTGGCACGGTTTCGATGAGCTGGACATCGCCTGACAATAGCGCGGCCACCCGCGCCGCCGGGTTGGTGAGCATCTTGAAGGTAATCTTGTCCCAGGGCTCTTCCCCTCCCCAATAGCCGTAGTTGGCCTTGATGACGACGCGCTGGTTGGGGACATACTCAAGCAGCTTGTAGGGGCCGGTGCCGATGGCCGCCTTGCCCGAGTTGTAGTCTTCGGTGGTCGCTTTCTCGCCGTTCGCTTTGGAGACAATCATGACCGAAGCCAGATCGGAAGGAAGCAGCACATGCGGGGTTGCGGTTTTGAAGATCACGGTATGCGAATCCACGATCTTGATGTCGATGATGGGCTTGGTAAAAGTTGCAAAAGAAGAAGGGCTGTTTGGCACGTCAGGCACACGCTTGAGCGTAAAGGCCACGTCCGCAGCCGTGAACGGGGAGCCGTCATGGAAGCGGACGTTCTTCCGCAGCTTGAACTCCCACGTGAGATCATCCATCGCACGCCAGGACGTGGCCAGGCCCGGAATCAATTTCTGGTTGTCGTCACGCTTGATGAGCGGCTCAAAGACGTGCAGCACAAAGCTGTTGTTGGGCGACAGATTGTGAAAGTGTGGATCCATCGACGTGAGCGCCGCCTGCAGGCCGATATTGATGTCCCTGCCCTTTTGCGCGCCCGCCGGTGCCGCCTGCAAGGAACATGCGACAGCAAATGACAAGGCGAAGGTTGCGGCCAATCGAGAGACGCGAAGCATGGTTATTCCCCGGACAGAGTCAAAGCAAAGGTGTGCGGCATCGAGCGGCCATAATAGCGGAAAGTGCATTGACCGCGAATGGTCAACGGAGTGAATTGCATGGGAATGATTGATGGGTTTGAAAAGTTGCTTGCCGCGGGCAAAGATGGACCGCTGCTGCGCTTTTCGCTTGGCAATGAATACTTGAAGGCCGGCCGGCCGACCGAGGCGATCGTTCACCTGCGCGCGGCGGTTGAAGCGGATGGTGCCTATTCAGCCGCCTGGAAATTGCTTGGCAAGGCGCTGACGGCAGCCGGCGACCCGGTCTCCGCGGGTGAGGCCTACACTTGCGGCATCGCCGCAGCTGCCGCCAAGGGTGATAAACAAGCGGTGAAAGAAATGACGGTTTTCCGCAAACGCCTGGACAACAGCGATTGAGTTGAGTATCCCTGCCGGCGGGCCCGCCAGCCACCTCGTCAGCGCCTTGTGCCGGCCGCCGAAAGAAAGGTGTGGATTTGCCGGGCGCTATTGGTGCCATCAACAACAGCACCACCGATTCGATCGAGGAGGATAAGGCGAATGGCACCGCCCTCATTCTTCTTGTCACGCCCCATGTGTTCCAGCATTTCGTCGGCTGTTATTGCCGGCAACTCGGTGGCCAGGCTTGCGGCGGCAATGAGCGCGATTGCGCGTTCACAATCCTCCGCGCCGAGCTTGCCAAATTGCTGTGAAAAACGTGCCGCCAACGCCATGCCGCAGGCGACTGCCTCACCATGCAGCCAGACCCCATACCCCAGTGACGATTCGATGGCATGCCCAAAGGTATGTCCCAGGTTCAGCAGGGCGCGGCCCCCGTCCTTGCGTGTTTCGCGTTCGTCTTCAGCAACGACGTCAGCCTTAATTTCGCAAGACCGCCGGATGGCGTAAGCGAGCGCTGCGGCTTCGCGGGACAGCAGCCGCGGCATGTTCTGTTCAAGCCAAGCAAAAAATCCGGCATCCAGAATGAGTCCGTACTTGATGACTTCGGCCAGCCCGGAGCGGAATTCGCGTTCCGGCAGGCTCTGCAGTGTATCGGTGTCGATGAGCACGCGGCTGGGTTGGTAGAACGCGCCGATCATATTCTTTCCCAACGGGTGGTTGATCGCGGTTTTCCCTCCTACGGAGGAGTCCACCTGCGCTAGCAGTGTAGTCGGCACCTGGATGAACGGCACGCCTCGCTGGAAGGTGGCGGCCGCGAAGCCTGCGATATCACCGATCACGCCGCCGCCTAGTGCGATAACAACGGTCTGGCGGTCACACCTGTGCTCAAGCAGGGCGTCGAAAATACTGTTGAGAGTCGCGATGTCCTTGAATACCTCGCCGTCGGGCAGCACCACCGGAAGGACATTGATACCGGCGACCTCCAGGCTTGCGACAACTTTGGGGCCGAACAGGGGCCACAGCGTGTCGTTGGTGATGACCGCAGCCCGCGCGCCCCGAGGGAGGGCATACGCATCCGAGCGCGCCATGATTCCGGCTTCAATGCAGATCGGATAGCTCCGGTCTCCCAGCAGGACTGATATTGAGTTGGTGGTGTCGGATGTCACGTTGGGTCGTCGGAGGCGGCTGTGATTGATGGGCTTGCAGGGCTGGAGACGCCTGCCCACAGTTTGGCATGGGCCAGTGCGGCAATGATCTCCTGGGCGAGCCTGCCTACGCTCTGCCGGCCGGTTTCAACCACCACATCAGCCAGGTCGCGGTATAGGGGCTCACGCTTTTCCAGCAGCGCTGCCAGCACCACTGCCGGATTGCCGCTTTGCAAAAGTGGCCGCCGCGTGTCCCTATGGGTGCGTTGGCGGAGGTGTTCAAGCGTCGCATGCAAGTACACCACGACGCCACGATTGTGCAAAAGCTCTCGGTTGTCCTCGCGAAGAATGGCACCGCCACCAGTCGCAACCACCAGTCCCGTGCGCGCACAAAGATCCGCGAGGACATGCGCTTCACGCGCCCGGAAGCCCTCTTCCCCCTCCACTTCAAAAATCGTTGAGATCGGCACACCGGTCCGCGAAACGACCTCTTCGTCGGCGTCAACGAAATCCAGGCCAAGCCGTCGTGCGAGACCGCGGCCCACCGTGCTTTTTCCGGAGCCGGGCATGCCGATGAGATGGATGTTTTCAAGCTGACGCATGTCCGGGTCGCAGGGCTGTTTCTCGGCATGTAAAACCGCATTGGAAGTGCGGGCGCTGTGGTGGCGTCTGGATTGTCAAATGAAGCGGGGGGGGGGTGGGGGCGGCCCGCGTTTTTTTGGGGTGCCGAAAAAAACAAAACCCCAAATACGACAACAAAAATACCGCAGAAAAAATGAAAAAAAAGACAACCAAATAAATCAACCAACACAAATTCCCAAAAATCATAAAAGACAAGACCAGAAAAAAAACCAGATTTCTTAATGAAATCAATATGTTCAT
>CAYSKY010000006.1:13277-18645 GCA_964431425.1 uncultured Burkholderiales bacterium | reverse complement strand
CCCGCTTTTTCTGCGCTTCCGAAAACAGCCTTACCGAAGATTCAATGACTCTTTGATGATTCTCGGTGTGATAAAGATCAGCAGTTCAGTCTTGTCCTGCTGCTTCTGCGTTTTCTTGAAGAAATTGCCGAGGATCGGGATGTCGCCCAGGATCGGCACCTTCGTGACGTCAGTTCGCGTGGTCTGCTCAAAAATGCCGCCTAGCACCGCGGTGTCACCGTTATCTACCAACACCGAGGTCTTCAGCGTCTTCGTATCAATGGAAGGAACGTTGCCGCCCGGCGTCGTGACGATCTGGCCGACTGAATCCTTCTTGATATCCAGATCCATCAGAATCTTGTCATCCGGCGTGATCTGCGGCGTCACGTCCAGAGACAGAATGGCCGGTTTGAAGGAGACTGTGGTGCCGCCGCTGGCCGCCTGGGTTGTATAGGGAATCTCGGTACCTTGCGTGATCGTCGCCTTTTTCTTGTCCGGCGCCACAATCCGCGGGCTGGATACAACCTTGCCTCTGCCATCCGATTCAAGCGCTGACAACTCAAGCTCAACCAGGTTGCCGTTGCCGATGTTGAGAATGTTCAGTCCCAGCGAGCCGGCGGCGCCGGCTACCGGCAGATTGACGGCAATCGGCGTATCGGCACCGAGCGGAGTCGTGCCGGCGGAAATCTTGTGTGCGTTGTCAATATTGCCCGCCACACCGAAGTTGCGGCCATTGCTGCTCGAACCGGCGGCGACGTTGAACTTGGCGCCGAGCTGGGAGCCCCATTTGTCGTCTGCAATAACGATGCGCGCCTCGATCATTACTTGGCGGACCGGCACATCAAGTTGAGTAATGAGACGCCGCACCTCTTCCAGTTTCCCGGTGGTGTCATTGACGAAGAGGGTGTTGGTACGCACGTCAGCAGTCGCATTGCCGCGCTTCGAGAGGATGCGTTGATCCTTGTCGGAAATCAGCATCTTCACATCGTTGGCTTTGGTGTAGGAAAGCTGGAAGCTTTCAGTACGCAGCGGCTCCAGATCTGAAATCTGCTGGCTCGCTTCCAGGGCCAGCTTTTCCTTGGTGGCTAGCTCATCAAGCGGAGCTATCACCACCACGTTGCCATTCTTCCGGCTGCCGAGGCCCTTTGCCTGCTTGATGATGTCCAGCGCCTGATCCCAAGGCACGTCCTTCAGGCGCAGCGTCAGGCTGCCACCCACGGTATCGCTGGTGATGATGTTGAGCCCCGTGAAATCGGCAATGACCTGCAGTACCGCGCGCACTTCCACATTCTGGAAGTTGAGTGAAAGCTTTTCGCCGCCATATCCGACGACGCCCGGCACCATCTTGTTCGGGTCTTCCTTCAGCGGCTTCACTTCAACAATGAATTGCGTGTCGGTCTGGTACGCCGAATATTCCCAAAGCCCCTTGGGTTCAATCAAGATCCGCGAGTTGGCACCCTGATCAAGAATATCGACGAAGCGCACCGGCGTCGCGAAATCGCCCACGTCCAGACGGCGCACCAGGTTACGAGGCACGCTGGTGTTGACGAAATCGATAATTACGGACGTGCCCTGGCGGCGGATATCAATTCCCGTGGAGGCGGACGACAGATCGACGATGACCCTGCCCTCGCCGCCTGGACCACGGCGGAAATCAACATCCTTGACGCTGAATTTTTGCGATGTGCTGGCGGCTGGCTCGGCGAACTTCGTTACCGGTGCAGCTTCCTTGATGGCGCTTTGAAGGCCGCCATCAATCGTGACGATCAAGGCATTGCCGTCAAGTGCGGTGGTGTAGCCAAGGCTGCGAGAGAGGTTGACCACCATTCTGGTGCGCCCAGAAACTTCGGCAATGCTGACCGAGCGTACATCGCCCTCGGCGATATCAACGGTGTTTTTCCCCAGCCCGTTGGAGACGCCGGGAAGATCGATCGCAATGCGCGCCGGATTGGTAACGGCGAATCCCGGAGGCGCGGCTGTGAGGGCGTCCTTGAAATTGGCCCTGATCAGGACCTTTCCCCCCTGCAGCGTTGACGTGCTGACAGACTCGAGCACATTGGAAGCCGCTTGCGACCAGGCTGCAGAAGAGAAAACCAGGCCTGCCAGCGAAGCGAGCAGCGCAAATGCGCGTACTGCAGCCGGAAAAGCGGTGGTCGTTCGGGTTGTTTGAATCACGGTTTACCTCCCACGGGTCCTTCGAGAAGCGGAAGCACACTTTGGCGCTCCGTCCAGTCTCCGGCGGTGTCTTGAACGATTTCCTTGAGTTTGACTTCGGTATCGGTGATCTCTGTGATCAACCCGAAATTCTGGCCAAGATAATTGCCTTTTTTGACGCGATACAAAGTCTTTTCCGCACGAACCAACGCATACATCACGCCAGCCTGCGAAAGTGTTCCCACCATTTTGAGCTGTTCCAGCGGGAATGCCTCCAGGGGCTCCTTGCGGCGGTTCAGATCGGGTGCGAGTCCGCCGCCGTCGTTCTGGCGGATCGCCAGTTTGCGGGGCTTGAACGGATCCGGCAGGTCGAATCCGTCGTAGGCAAACGGCGCAAAAGGCTTGACCTGCGGCAGCGGATCGATCTTTCGAACCACACTCTTGTCGGATTCCTTGACGAACTGGCGCAGGTCAGAATACCCCTCGCCGCAACTCGCCAGCAGCAAGGTTGCACCGCATGTCACCAGCGTAAACCTGAGTTGGCGGTTCATTATTTGCCTCCCGCCGGTTTCGCAGGTGCCGCAGCCTTCGCCGCACCTTTGGTTGATTTGCGCTGGGCCACCAACTCTTCCGGATCAAGGTACCGGTAGGTCTTGGCCGTCGCGTCCATGATCAGCGAGCCGTCCTTTGCGTTCAGCTTGACGTCCAGATCATTGAGCAGGACGATGCGTGGCAACTTTGAGATGTCGCTCGCGAAGGCGCCAAGGTCATGGTAGTTACCGTTGACGCGCAGTGCGATCGGCCGCTCGGCGTAGAACTCGGTGGTGGTTTCGGTTGCCGCCGGCTTGAAAAGATCAAACTGCAAGCCGCGACCCAAACCTGCCTGATTGATGTCAATCAGCAGGGCGTCCATCTCGGAGCGGGTTGGCAGCCGCTTCAGCAATTCGCCGAATGACTGCTCAATTTCCTTCCGCTGCTCCTGATAAGCCTCGAGATTGACGGCGAGCTTCTTCTTTTCAAGAAAGGTCGTTTTGAGCTCGGTTTCCTTTTTTTCCAGGGTTTCGAGCGAGCCGAGCTGTTCCTGATACAGAACGAAGTAGGCAGCTACAAGAATCAGGACAAAGATCAGGAGCAACGCCGCAATCTTGAAGGGCCAAGGCCAATTGCCCGGATTCTTGGTGTCAAGTTGCCTCAGTTCATCTAGCCACTTGTTCATGCTTTTTTCTCCGCTGGTTTAGCGGGATCCGCCTTTTTGGCCATACCCTTGCCGTCGTCAAGTTTCGCGCGCTTGATCACAAAATCGAGGCTGAACTCGTTGACTCGCAGGCTGTTGAGCATGACCGCCTTGATTTCCACGAGGTTCGGATTCTCAAGATACGGAGACGCCTCAATATTCCGCATGAAAGCGGACACGCGGGCGTTGGACTGGGCATAACCGGTCACGTTTACCTTGGTGCCTGTCTGCTTGATGGACTTGAGGTAGAGACCTTCCGGCAGCTGCCGCAGCAACTGGTCAAGCAGATACACGGGTTCGGAGCGGTTGCTCTGCAACCCTTCCACCACCTGCTTCTTGGCGAGCAGGGCGGCTGTTTCCTCGCGGATTTTGCGAATTTCCTCGATCTGCTTTTCAAGCTTGGCGATTTCGTCGCCCATGTATTTGTTACGGCCCTTCTGGTTCTCTATCTGGCTGTCGAACACGAACCAAAGGAGCGCGCCGACCAGCACGCCGATTGCCGCCGCCACGCCTGCAAGGATTGAGAATTGCTTCTTTCTCGCACGGCGCTTTTCCTCGCGGTGCGGTAGGAGGTTGATTCGCATCATCATGGATCGAACCTCCTCATGGCGAGGCCGCAGGCAACCATCAGCGCCGGTGCGTCAATGGTCAATTGCCTTGGCTTTATCTTCGATGACAGCGCCATGTTGGAAAACGGGTTGGCGATGATGGTGTGCACCTGCGTTCGTTGAGCAACCATCTCTTCCAATCCGTCGAGCATCGCGCAGCCGCCAGCCAGAAGGATGTGGTCAACCTTATTGAACTGGGTGGAGGTGAAGAAGAACTGCAGCGCCCGGGAGATTTCGAGGACGACCTTTTCAATGAAAGGCTGTAGAACGTCAGGATGGTAGTTGTCCGGGAGGCCGCCGCTCTTCTTCGCCACCTCGGCTTCTTCCATCGGCATGCCGAACTGGCGGGATACGTCCTGGGTGAGCTGGTAACCACCCAGCTGTTGCTCTCGGGTGTATACCTGCTGATCCTCGTGCATGACTGTGACACGTGTGGTCAGCGCACCGATATCCACGATCGCCGTAACGTCCTTGTCTTCGATGCCGGTTGCCGAGCCCTTGATCATGTCAAAAGCCGCCAATGCCGCATAGGACTCCACGTCCATAACGGTGGTTTTGAGTCCCGCGGCTTCGGCTACGGCCACCCGGTCTTCAATTTTTTCCTTGCGGGAGGCCGCGATCAGTACCTCTACCTCCTCCTCGCTGTTGGGCGCGGGGCCAACAATCTGGAAATCCAGATTCACCTCGTCGAGGCTGAACGGAATGTATTGGTTCGCCTCGGATTGGACCTGGTATTCCATGTCCTCTTCGCGCTGGTTGCCGTTGAGCAGGACTTTTTTCGTGATGACGGCCGATGAGGGCAGTGCAAGGGCGATGTGTTTGATTCGCGTTGCCATTTGCTTATGGGCGCGCTTCATCACCTCGCCGGCCGCCTCAATGTTGGCGATGTTGCCGTCGGTCACGGTGTCCTTGGGTAGCGGCTCAATTACGTAGCGCTCCACCCGATACAGGCCTTTGCCGGCTTCTGCGATCTCCACCATCTTGATATAGGACGAACTGATGTCGACCCCTATCAACGGCGGAGTTTTCGCACTCAAAAAATCAAACTGGGACGCCAGTTTTTCTTTAAGCATGATCGTCACATGGCCCTTGTTGTGATTGAAACTTACGGCCCATTACGCACAAATTACATTAAATCCTAGCAACAAGCCGCGGACGTGTAAAGCAAATTCTTTGAAACCTCGAAAATGCTTTAATCGCGGCGATGCACGGTCGATCGCCATGGTTTTGCCACAGTTCAGACACCATGACATCCCATTTAGAGAGGGCATGCCTGGCGTGCCCGATATAATGGCCGTCAATATGCGACCAAACAGGCACAAATGACCCTTCGCTGGTGGTTCTATCCGTTAATTCTGCTGGTTTCGCTGGTTCTGGTCGCGGTCGGAATTGC
>CAYSKY010000006.1:0-13267 GCA_964431425.1 uncultured Burkholderiales bacterium | reverse complement strand
GCTGACGGTGGTGCTGATCTATCCGAATCTGCCTTCCATCGAGGCGGTGACGGATTATCGACCGAAGCTTCCCTTGCGAGTCTACACACTTGAAGGTGACGTCATCGGCGAGTTTGGCGAGGAAAAGCGCCAGTTTGTCAGGATTCAGGATTTCCCAGACGTGATGAAGCAGGCCGTCATCGCAGCCGAGGATGAGCGCTTTTACCAGCATGGTGGCGTGGATTTTATTGGCATCGCCCGCGCCGCCAGTGGTCTTCTAACCCAGGGGAAAATGAAAGGTGGCGCCTCGACGATTACCCAGCAGGTCGCACGCAATTTCTTTCTTACCAACGAAGTTACCCTGACGAGAAAAGTCTCGGAGTGGTTACTCGCTTACAAAATTGAAGCCAACCTGCCTAAAGACAAGATTCTCGAGATTTATCTGAACCACATTTTTCTTGGCAATCGGGCACACGGATTTGCAGCGGCCAGTCGGGTGTATTTCGGCAAAGACATTGGGCAGTTGGTGCCCGCAGAAGCCGCCATGTTGGCGGGTATTCCCAAGGCGCCCTCACAATACAATCCATTCAACAATCTCAAGCGCGCGACCCTGCGTCAGCAATACGTCTTGCGGCGTATGAACGAATTGGGTTACCTGCCTGATGCGGGTCTCAAGGACGCGAAAACCCAAACGCTGAAATTCAATCGTGAGCGTCAAATGTATCCCGTGAATGGTGAATACATCGCTGAAATGGCACGCCAGGAGGTATTCGAACAGTACGGCGAACGCGCCTACGTAAGCGGTATCCGTGTCTATACGACGCTGCGCCGCAACGACCAAGAAGCGGCCAATCAGGGGCTTCGCCGTGGCGTTCTCGAATACGATCGCCGGCACGGATATCGGGGCCCCGAGGGCCTGGTAAGGCTACCCGCCGGCAAAGAGGAGGCCGAAGAAGCGGCGGAAGAAGCGCTGCAGGAAAAGGAAGTGGTTGGTGAATTAATGCCTGCCGTCATCATGGAAATCGATTCGAAGCAAGTGGTCGCTCACACGAAGCGCGGCGACAGCGTTGTGCTTTCAGGTGAAGCGCTCAAATTCGCCAGCCGCCTGTTGGCAGAAAAGTCTTCGCCGCTGAAACCGGTTCGTGGCTCTATCGTACGATTGGCCCAGGACGAGAAAGGCAATTGGAATCTCACCCAGCTCCCTCGCGTGGAAGCTGCGCTGGTCTCGATCGACCCGAGCGATGGCGCCATTCGGGCGCTCGCCGGAGGCTTCGATTTTTCCGCGAACAAGTTCAACCACGTCACGCAGGCAATGCGCCAGCCCGGCTCGAGCTTCAAACCGTTTATCTATTCCGCCGCGCTGGAGAAGGGATTCACCCCGGCAACCATCGTCAACGACGCTCCGGTCGTATTTGATCCGGGGCGCAATGGGGGTCAAGTATGGGAACCGAAAAACTATGACGGCAAATATGAAGGGCCGATGCGATTGCGGACAGCGCTCGCCAAATCGAAAAACATGGTGTCCATCAGAATTTTGCAGGCCATCACGCCCGCCTATGCCCAGGATTACATAACCCGCTTCGGTTTTGACCCCAAACAGCACCCTGCATACCTGACCATGGCCTTGGGAGCGGGATCTGCGACTCCGCTGCAGATGGCTTCGGGTTACGCCGTATTCGCCAATGGTGGTTTTCGCATAAAGCCTTACTTCATCAGCAAGATCACCGACGACAAGGGTGGTGTACTTTTTGAGGCGGCGCCCGAACGCGTGCCGCCTGAGGGCGACTCACCCGCCGCGGGCCAGAAATACGCGGAACGCGTCATCGACCCGCGCAATGCTTTCCTGATGTCCAGTCTTATGCGTGAAGTGGTTCGAAGTGGGACGGCGGCCCGCGCGATGAGCCTCGGCCGCAATGACCTCGCAGGCAAGACGGGCACGACCAACGATCACTATGACGCCTGGTTTGCCGGATTCAACCCCGGACTGGTGGCCATTTCATGGATTGGCTACGACAACCCCGCCGATCTGGGAAACAACGAAACCGGCGGGCAGGCGGCACTTCCGATCTGGATGAATTACATTGCCCGCGCGCTCAAAGGGGTAAAAGAAGAGCCTTTTGAGCCGCCAGCAGGGATTGTAATGGTGCCGCTCGCCGGCGAATCGGGCAAAGACGGGAAACCTGCGGTGGAGTTTGTTTACGCTGAATCGCAAACCAACCTGAACGAAGGCCCTTCAAGCCTGCGTGAAGCCAACCGGCCGTCAGAAGAAGTCAAGAATCAGATTTTTTGACAGCGCGAAAGTTGCCAAACCGAAAGTTCCGGCGGCAGGAACCTGCCGCAACAGACCGTCAGCGCGTTTTGATTGCGCAGGGCGCGGCGCGCCTCCTGGCGGAAGGTCTGAGCGACGTTGCGGCGGCGAAGCTGAAGGCCGCGCGTCAGTTGGGTATCTCTGCCAAGGCTACATTGCCAGAGGATGCCGAGGTGCGGGAGGCGCTCAAAAGCCATCTCGCACTGTTTGCGTCGCCAGGCCACACAGGCGGCGTCCAGGCGTTGAGAGCACTTGCGCTGTCCGCCATGGCGCAGTTCGAGTCATTTTCACCCTGGATCTGCGGTGCCCTGTTGGACGACACCGCCACGACTCACAGTGAAATCGAGCTGCTGTTTTTTGAGGTTGAACCAAAGTTGTTTGAAATCTATCTCAACAACAACGGGTTCGTTTATGCGTCACGGCATAACCCGGCGGGCCCCGAGAATTCTGAGCAGCTTTCGATTCTGTATCGGGATACTTGGATTATTTGCACGCTCCATCCCGAAGTAACTGCGCCAACTCGCTCCCCTGCAAAAGTCGTTGCAGGGGCAACTCGGCTACAGCTGAAAACGGCGAAGCTGCTGTTCGACCGCTTGGCAAAAGGAGCGTCAGACCCGCTTCAGGATACGTGAAGCTTCCAGCGCGAAATAGGTCAAGACACCATCCGCCCCGGCTCGCTTGAAACCGAGCAGCGACTCCAACATGCAGGCTTCGCCGTCCAGCCAGCCATTTTGTGAGGCCGCCTTGAGCATGGCATATTCGCCAGACACCTGATACGCAAAGGTCGGTGCACCAAAAGTAGCTTTACACCGGTGAACAATATCCAGGTAGGGCATGCCCGGTTTGACCATCACCATGTCAGCTCCCTCCGCCAGGTCCAGTGCAATCTCGCGCAAAGCTTCATCGGAGTTTCCCGGATCCATCTGGTAGTTTTTCTTGTCACTGACGCCCAGATTTCCGGAGGATCCGAGGGCGTCGCGAAACGGGCCGTAAAACTTGCTGGCATATTTCGCCGAATACGCCATGATGGCTGTGTGAATGTGACCCTCAGCGTCCAACGCCCGTCGGATGGCACCGATGCGGCCATCCATCATGTCTGACGGCGCCACGATATCCGCTCCGGCTGCTGCTTGCGCGAGCGACTGCTGCTCGAGAACGGCATTCGTTGCGTCATTAAGGATGTAGCCGGAATCGTCGATCAGTCCATCCTGGCCGTGGGATGTATACGGATCAAGCGCCACATCGCATATCACGCCGAGTTCCGGGAACCGGCGTTTTATTTCCCGCACCGCGGTCGGCACCAGTCCTGTCGGGTTGTATGACTCTTCGCCCCCCGGTGTTTTCCTGGACTGTTCAATGACCGGAAACAACGCAATGGCCGGTATTCCCAACCTGACCGCCTCTTCGCACACGGGCATCAACAAGTCAACGGAAACCCGATCAATTCCGGGCATTGAGGCCACACTTTGTCGCTGACCCGAACCCTCCAGAATGAACACGGGATAAATGAAGTCTGACGCAGAAAGCGAGGACTCGCGAACCATGTCGCGAAGAAAGCCTGTGCGTCGTAGGCGGCGCATGCGCCGCTGGGGAAACTCACCGAAATTCATTTGTGACACCTGATCTAGGTTCCGCCGCTGGGCGGGGTTGGTATTGGGAAAATTTGGATTGCCGGAACTTTTTCCGCACACAACCATCTTATCTCATGAGGACGCAATTCCTCCCCGCTTCTCCTCCCTG
Organism: uncultured Burkholderiales bacterium; assembly: GCA_964431425.1. GTDB lineage: Bacteria > Pseudomonadota > Gammaproteobacteria > Burkholderiales > Usitatibacteraceae > UKL13-2. The sequence continues at coordinate 9,240 of CAYSKY010000006.1, read as the reverse complement.
AGCGGGTGCCTTGTTGGTACTTAAGGCAGTTCCAAGGGCACGGGTTACCCCTTTTCCCGTGCCCTTTTCTTTTGTCGGACGGTAAATCGAAGGCAGCGCGATCAGTGTGCGTCGCCATCGCCTTCGGGCATTGATCCGGCAACTTCAAACAGCTTGGCAATGGTTGCCTCTGCCTCCTCCACGCCTTCGCGTTTCAAGCTCGAAAAAAGCTGGACGGTCGCGTTGTGGCGCGCCGACTTGAGTTCAGCCGTTACTTTGCGCAACGTCAGGGCCTGTTCACTACGCGAAAGCTTGTCTGATTTTGTGAGCAGGCAATGCACCGGTTTTCCGGTCGGCAGGTACCATTCCAGCAACTGCAGGTCGAGCGGACGCAACGGGTGGCGGGCGTCCATGATCAGGACCAGCGCCCGCAGCGATTGCCGTGAACTCACATAGGCGGCCAGCACATTCTGCCAGTGTGCCTTAACCCGTGCCGGTACGTCCGCATAGCCATAGCCGGGCAGGTCCACCAGCGAGCGGTCATCACCGAGGGAAAAGAAGTTGATGAGCTGTGTGCGTCCAGGCGTCTTTGACACGAACGCCAGGCGCTTGTGGTTGGCCAGTGTATTGATGGCGCTCGACTTACCGGCATTGGACCTTCCGACGAACGCCACCTCTCTGCCAAAATCGGGTGGCAGTTGTTCAAGGTCGTGTGCCGATGCGGTATACGCGGCGCGGTCAAACAGGCCCATGGTTTTCAGCAGGAGCAGGTTCGGATAAAATCATGGGCTTGCGGTAATTTCAATCAAAGGTTAAAAATGAAGCGGATTCTGGTGACCGGACTAATTGCTGTGGTAGCGGCCAGCGCTACTTTGGCGCGTGCCAGCGCCCCTGCGGCACCGACCGGGGCACCGGCCAGAGCCGACTTGATGGCGTTGGGCCAACAAAAAGCGAGCACGGTTTGTGTGGCCTGCCATGGGCTGGACGGGATGAGTGCCATCCCCGCGAATCCAAACATCGCCGGTATGCCCGAACAGTATATCGCCAAGCAGCTGGAACTATTCAAAGAAGGCAAGCGCCAAAACCCGATCATGCAGGGCATGGCGGCGAGCCTGACGCCCGACGAAATGAAAGGCCTTGGCATCTATTATTTTTCGCAGCGTCCGAAGGTAAATGCCGCGGCAAAAGACTTGGCGCTGGCGGCCAGGGGCCAAAAGATATTCAGAGCCGGTATTCCCGAGCTGAAAGTGCCCGCCTGCGCGGGATGTCACGGCGCCGCAGGTGCCGGCATCCCGGCGATTTATCCGCGGCTCGCCGGACAATGGCCCGAATATGTCGCCGCCTCACTGGAGGGGTACGCAAGCGACGCCCGCAAGAACGCCCAGATGAATGTCATCGCCAAACGCATGCGCCCGGACGACCGGCGCGCCGTGGCCGAATATGTGGCGGGAATGCGGGCGAAGTAAACCGCACCTGCAGGCGACAAAGTGAAAGCCCGGCGAATGCCGGGCTTTTGTTTCAGGGCCCCGTAAGCCGGTCTTTCATCCCTCGCTCAAAGAACCGCAGTTGGTTTCGACCGCCGTGCTTCGCTGCGTAGAGTGCCAGGTCTGCATGCTTCATCAACAGTTCCCGGTCGTCACCATCGGCGGGATACATGCTGATACCCACGCTCGCCGTTACCCGCGCAATGCCCGCGGATGCACCCGGACCGAGTGTGATCGCGTAAGGCTCGCTTAACACCTTGATCAACTTTTGTGCGACCTGCTCCGCAGCCGCCGCATCCGAAACCTGCGGCACCACCACCAGGAATTCGTCACCGCCCAGTCGGGCGAGATAGTCTGATTCACGCAGTGCCATTTTCATTCGCCAGCCCCCCTCACTGAGCAGCTTGTCGCCGGCATCGTGCCCCATGCTGTCGTTGATTTCCTTGAAGCCGTCAAGATCGAGAAGCAGAACGGCAAAGCCTCCCAACGCCGCCTCCGTATCGCGGTCACGCAAGCGATTGGAAATGTGCTCCATCACGGCGGCACGGTTGAACAGTCCGGTCAACGAGTCGTGGGTGGCTTGATGCGTAATCTGTGCCTGAGCGACTCGCTGCTCTCGGTTGAGCCGGTTTAACGTGCCATATAGAAATACCAGAATGAATGCGGACGAAGAAATCAACGCGAGGATAAGCCGGCGGACTTTGTCCCCATAGGCCGCCTGTTCGGTTTCCAGCCCATCGAGAATTCGGCGGGAGTTTGACAACAGCAGGTGGGTGACGCCCAACAGCTCCCCGTGAATTGCGCTGTCGTTGTGGGTACGAACGAGTGCCTGGGCGGCTGCGAAGCCGTCAGACTTGCGGGTGGCGACTATCTTTCGCTCGCTGTCTAGGAACTGGCGCGCCAGACGCTCAAGGTCGGCAAATCGGGCGGACAGCAACGTGTCCTCGGCCCGCTTGGCCGCGAGATACTGCAATTCCGCTTCAATTTCGACGCCCCCGGTACGATAACCGGCCAGGTCCCGCTCGCTGCCCGTGATGATGTAGATCTGTTCGCCCGCGTCAAGCGCCACCGAGTGGAAGCGGATGGCCTCAAGGCTCGCGATGATGCGCTGAGTCTGCAGCACCTTTTCATTGATGGAAATCAGCCGCTCTGCGGATACGATGGCGACCGTTGAAACCGCCGCGATCGCGACGACAGCGAACAGCAAGGCCGCCAGCGCGATGTTGTCGATCGTCGCCTTGAGCTTCACGGCATCGCTTCAGGTGGTCAAGTCTGAAAAAGCGACGCCTGCGGCTCGCAGCGTCTGCGCGATATCGTCTCCACTGTGTGCGGCGGACACGAAGCCAGCCTCGAACGCCGACGGTGCCAGATAAATGCCCTGCCTGAGCATGGAATGGAAGAAACGGTTGAAGCGCTCACGGTCACACTTCATTACTTCTTCATAACTGCGGGGTTTGGATTCGGCAAAAAACAGGCCGAACATTCCCCCCAGCGAGGCTGTTGAGAAAGCGACCCCGGCCCGGGCGGCCGCTTGCTGCAGACCCGACATCAATTCACTTGTTGACGCTGAAAGGCGGTCATAGAAGCCGGGCTTGGAAATCAATTCGAGGGTCTTGAGGCCCGCAGTGACCGCAACCGGGTTGCCCGAAAGAGTGCCGGCCTGATACACCGGACCCAGCGGGGCGAGCTGCCCCATGATGTCGCGTCTGCCGCCAAATGCACCAAGTGGCATGCCACCGCCGATCACCTTGCCCAGCGTCGTGAGGTCGGGGGTGATGCCGAAATGAGCCTGCGCGCCGCCGAGTCCGACGCGAAATCCGGTCATGACCTCATCAAAAATAAGCACGGCGCCGTGTTCGGTGCACAGTTTCCTCAACAGATGCATGTAGTCGCGGCCGGGCTCCACGAAGTTCATGTTGCCCGCCACGGCCTCAATGATCACGCAGGAAATCTGCGGGCCCGCTTCACCAAAGATGCGGGTTAACTCCTCCGCATTGTTGTAAGGCAGCACCAGCGTATCGGCTGCGACTTCGGCGGGCACGCCAGCGGAACTGGGGTGCCCGAAGGTCAGCGCTCCCGAGCCGGCCTTGACCAGCAACGCATCACCATGACCATGGTAGCAGCCCTCAAATTTCACGATCTTGTTCCGGCCCGTGAACCCGCGCGCCAGGCGGATCGCACTCATGGTGGCCTCGGTACCGGAACTGACCAACCGGACTTGCTCAATAGACGGCATTAGTGAGCACAAAGTTTCCGCCAACTCCAGTTCCAGGCCGGTCGGCGCGCCAAACGACATTCCCAGCGCGGCCCGTTGCTGTACCGCCGCCACGACTTCCGGATGTGCGTGTCCGAGGATGGCCGGCCCCCAGGAGCCGACGTAGTCGATGAACCGGTTGCCATCAACGTCGGTAAGGTAGGCGCCCTGCCCTTTCTCGAAAAAGACAGGGGTTCCGCCTACGGCGCGAAATGCGCGCACCGGGGAATTCACTCCGCCGGGAATGCGATGTTGGGATTTTTCGAACAGCGATTGGCTTTTTTCAAACATGGTCGGGAAAGTAGGAAGTGAACAGACGGGCTTGCGCGCGGATTTCCGGAAGCGTGCCCGCCTCAAACAATGAGGTGATGACAGCAACCGCATCGGCACCGGATTCAATGACGATGCCGGCATTCTGCGGTGAAATCCCGCCGATCGCCACTATCGGCAGGTCAAACATGGACTTCGCCGCTGAAAGCAGGGCCGGGGTAGCCTTCACCGCAAGCGGTTTTGTGGTGGAGCTGAACATGCTGCCGAATGCAATGTAATCGGCACCCGCTTGCGCAGCACGTTCCGCCAGCGCCAGCTGGTCGTAACACGATACGCCGATCAAAAATCCGGCGTGTCCGCGTGCCACCGACCTTGCCGATTGCAGCCCCTCCGGGTCGGCATCTTCCTTGCCCAGGTGAACTCCGTCCGCCTCCACTTGCAATGCAAGTGGCAGGTGGTCGTTAATGATCAGGCGCGCGCCATATCGTCGGGTCAGGCTCCGAATTGCGATTGCCTGTTGAAGACGGAGGGCCGGGCTCGCCGACTTGTTCCGGTACTGCACCAGCCGGCAACCCCCCTCCAGAACAGCGCCAATTTTCGCGATGAGCAGGTCTGTGTCCCGCATATCAGGGGAGACGGCATAAAGTCCGCCAATCCGTCGGGCTGGATTTTCAGTGCGGCTGCCTGCACCGGGCATCGCGCAGGGCTGGGACGCCATGCAATCAGTGACGCGTGCCCGTCGGGGCGGCTTCGGCCGGCGACTCCCGGGATTCTTCCCCGTCATCGCGCGCCCAAAACATCCGGTCAGGTATCAACTGACCCATGCCGGGGCGGAAGCCGTACTTGAGTGCCTGCCAGGTGTAATCCTGAGCTTCCCTGACGGCATCTGAAATATCCATACCGCGGGCAATCGTGGCGGCAAGCGCAGAAGCCAGCGTACAACCGGAGCCATGGTAACTGCCCGGCAGCCGATGCCAGGTGTCGCTGCGGACGATTCCACGCTCATAAAAAAGGGTGTTGATGACATCGGGCGTCGACTCGTGCGTGCCGGTGACGAGCACGAACTCGGCACCACCTTCCACCAGTCGAAGCGCCAGAGTTTCGATATTTGCAGACTCCTCATCCTCCTCCAAGGCCAGCCGGCGTAACTCCGGTGTATTGGGCGTGATGACCGTGCATTGGGGAATTAGCAGGTCGCGAATGGCGGCAATCGCCTCGTCGTTCGTAAACTCATCACCGCGCGCCGAAGAAAGCACGGGATCGAGAATCAAGGGAATCTCCGGGTAATCGGAAACGATTTCCGCGACAGCTGAAATATTTTCGATGCTGCCGAGCACGCCGATCTTGAACGCAGCTACCGGTATATCCTCGAGAATGGCGCGTGCCTGATCCGCAACCCAGTCGGCGTCAATCGGAAAAATGCCTTCAACGCCGGACGTATCTTGTACGGTTATTGCGGTGACCACCGAAAGCGGGTGGCACCCCATGCTTGCCAGAGTGAGGAGATCCGCCTGGATACCAGCCCCTCCCGAAGGGTCGGTGGCGGCAAATGTCAGGACGGCGGGCGGGGCTTTGTGGAAGTCGGGCATGGGGTGGGCTTTGGTACGGAATGGCGGGGTCCGCAAGTTGCCGATAAGATGCCAGACTGGCTGGCGGGTGACTTTGCTGACTCGCCTTTGATTGTAGACCCGAAAGCGATGAATGACTGACGCAAACGACTTCAAATCCTGGATGTGCCTGGTGTGTGGCCTTGTATACGATGAAGCCGCGGGCTGGCCCGAGGACGGAATTGCCCCCGGAACACGCTGGCAGGATGTACCCATCAGTTGGTGCTGTCCCGAATGCGGCGCCAGAAAAGAAGACTTCGAGATGGTTGAAATTTGACAAGATTTAACAGGCGCCCAAACTTGAAGTGATTTTGATAATTATGGGTTTGCTTATTGTTTATTAAAGCAAAACACGATAATCTGACTCTTCTTTAAGGTGCTTTTTCGTGCTGCGGGCGTGGGTTGAAGTGGCCTGGCGCAGAAACGCTGACGGGTAGCATGACATTTTCTAGAACAAAGTCGGCCCCGCAATTGGAGGAGCCGGCAGGGACATAGGGACGTGGCGGACGCGAAACCCCTCTCAGGCGTGCGTGTGATGGTCATCGACGATTCGAATACGATTCGCCGCTCCGCCGAGATATTCCTGATGCAGGCCGGTTGCCAGGTGATCCTGGCCGAGAACGGGTTTGATGCGCTCGCCAAAATCGCAGACCACCAGCCCGACCTGATATTTGTCGACATCATGATGCCCCGGCTGGATGGCTACCAGACCTGTGCGCTGATCAAGAAGAATGCCAAGCACAAGACAACACCGGTGATCATGCTTTCGTCAAAAGACAGCCTGTTCGACCGCGCCAGGGGAAGAATGGTTGGTTCGGACGAGTATCTGACCAAGCCATTTTCAAAGGAAAGCCTGCTGAGGGCGGTGGAATCGCACCGCGGCAGCCGGGAAGCTTCGATGGGCCACCCGAGCGCGGCCTGACTTCACCCTTTTGATTTGCAGTGAATTCGAATTCGTAAATTGCCAGAAAACCGATTGGAGCTGAAATGGCCATCAAGAAAATTCTTATTGTCGACGACTCGCCCACGGAGCGCGCCTTCCTTGAGGGCGTCTTGACGAAGGCGGGTTATACCGTGGTCATGGCCACCAGTGGTGAAGACGGTGTCGAGCGCGCAAAGGCTGAAATTCCGGACCTCATCCTCATGGATGTGGTCATGCCCGGGCTGAACGGTTTCCAGGCCACGCGCGCGATCACCCGGGAAGAATCAACCAAGCACATCCCGGTGTTTATTTGCACCACCAAGGACCAGGAGACAGACAAAATCTGGGGAATGCGCCAGGGGGCCAAGGACTACATCGTCAAACCGGTGAACGGCCCCGAGTTGATCGCAAAAATCAAGGCGCTCGGCTAGGTTCGGCCCATGGCTCGCAAGACCAGCCTGCGCGAGTTTCAGCAAAATGTGGCGCAGCGCCTGCGGGATCTGGCGTCACGAAAGACCGTCGCTTCCAAGCTGGGTTTCCAGGTGGGCGATGAGAACTGGCTCGTCACCCTGTCAGATGTTTCCGAGGTTATCCCGGTTCCCAACACCATTCCCGTACCGCTGACCAAGGAGTGGTTTCGCGGCGTCGCGAATATTCGCGGCAAGCTTTATTCAGTGGCAGATTTCGCGTCGTTTCAGGGCCATGCTGCCATCGGGCCCGGCATGGATCGCCGCGTCATCCTGATATCAGAGCGATTGATCGAAGGGTCCGGACTCATGGTCACCCGCATGCTCGGATTGCGCAATCCGGAGTTGTTCACTTCTGAAGGCGTACCGGATGGTGGGGAAACGCGCCCCTGGGTGCGGTCCCGGCTGCGCGATGAATCGGGAAAAGTATGGAATGAGCTGGACCTGCCTGCACTGGCGGGCAACCTGCAGTTTCTGGAAGTTGGCAGCGTGGCCGCCGTCCCGGCATCCCACTAGGCTGCGGCACGCACTCGTCACGGAGAAGGCACATGGCACTCAAGTTTCCCGGCATGAACAAGGGCAATTCCGCAAGCACCCCGGCGGTCAAACCGGCCAAAAGTGCAAAAAGCGGTTCGTCTATCTTTGGCTTTCTGTCCAAGGGGAAGAAGCCCGCGCTATCCGCTGCGGCGACCCCGCCCGGCGGAGAGTCGACCGGCTCCGGCTTCGGCCAGACGGGGGACCAGACTCGCAAGATCAAAGCCGAAGTGGCCGCCGCCAAGGTAACCAAGGCCAAGAAGGAAATGGGGGCCTTCAAGGTTCCGCTAATTGGCCACCTTACGGCGGAGCGGCAACTGCAGATCCTGCTGATTGTCGCCGGCGTGTTCGGCGCACTGACGGTGCTCGCGATCGTATTCGACGGTATCAGCCGCAGCAATCTGTCCACTTACACCAACATCACCTCCCAGTTGCAGTTCCATACGCAGCGGCTGGCAAAGTCTGCCGGTCTCGCCGCGCGTGGCGATGCGGTCTCGTTCCCTCAACTACAGGACAGCCGAGATGAATTCCAGCGCTATCTCGACGTTCTCAACAACGGTGGCGAGGCATTCAACGCCAATGTGCCATCGGCAAAAATCAGCGAAGAGCTTACGTCGCGCCTTGAAGAGCTGACGAAACGTTTCCTAGATGCATCCAACTCGGCCACCGCCATTCTGGCGGCCAAGAATGACCTCGTCGACCTTTCCCGCAATATTGCGCAGGTGCGCGCTGGAACAGAAGAGCTGGCGGCATTGTCGCAGGACCTGACCGGCCTGATGCAGCAGTCCGGCGCCCCGCCGGCACAGGTGCTGAAGGTGAACCGGCTGACATTCTTTGCCGAGCGCCTCGGCAAAGGCTCGGCCGAAATTCTCGGCTCCGAAATCATCGACCCGGAAACGCCCTTCCTCATGGGTAAGGACACCAACGATTTCCGCGAACTCATCAAAGCGCTGGAGTCGGGCTCCGATGCCCTGGGCATCAGTGCGCTGCGCGACGCCGATGCCAAAGCTAAGGTGGCTAAGCTGCGCGAGCAGTTCACCGGCTTTGAACAGAATATCGCGCCGATTCTGGGCAACGTGCAAAAGCTCGTGTCGGCACGTCAGTCCGGTCGCGCACTGCAGCAAGGTTCGGAACAGCTGCTGTCAAACGTGGAGCAGCTGCAGAATGCGTTCGCGGTTGAAAAGCGCAACCTGCCGCTGATTCTTGCCATCGTCTTCGGCGTGTGTGCGTTGCTGTTCCTGTCGCTGATCGCCGTGGTGTTTCTGTCTGACGCCCGCAAACGCGCGGCGGAATCTGAGGCGGAAAACAAGCGGAACCAGGAAGCCATCTTGCGGCTGCTGAACGAAATGGGTGACCTGGCCGACGGCGACCTGACAATACGCGCCAAGGTGACTGAAGACATCACCGGCGCAATCGCAGACTCGATGAACTATACGATTGACGAACTGCGTACGCTGGTAACGGGGGTCAACAACGCGTCCACGCAGGTGTCGGTGAAATCCCAGCAGGCGCAGGCGGTTTCGGTACAACTGCTCGACGCCGCCGAAAAGCAGTCCAAGGAAATTCAGGACACTACGCAGGACGTGTTGACGGTGGCCGAAACGCTGACCATGGTGTCGTCAAACGCTGAAGAATCTTCCCAAGTGGCCATGCGCTCATTGGCAGCGGCGGACAAGGGCCGGCTTGCGGTGCAAAACTCCATCTCCGGCATGAACGACATCCG